>DATIYJ010000031.1 GCA_035517655.1 Nitrospiria bacterium
CTTCGGCGCCGGCTATTCCTCCCTGGGCTATCTGAAGAAACTGCCGGTCGACGAGGTCAAGGTGGACAAGTCGTTCGTCCTGGGCATGGCCGCGAACGCGGACGACGCGGTGATCGTGCGGTCGACCATCGATCTGGCGCACAACCTCGGTCTGAAGGTCGTGGCCGAGGGCGTGGAAAACCGGGAGGTCCTGGAGCGCTTGGTGGAGATGGGCTGCGACGCGGCGCAAGGGTATTACATGAGCCGGCCGATCCCCGCCGAGGAACTGGCCCGCTGGCTGTCCGAGTCCCCGTGGGGATTGAAGAACATCCGATCCCACTCGGCTAAATAAATTCCCCGCCCCTTTTGATTGACAAAGCGATCCCGCCGATAAGATAATAGTCGCAGGCATCCCATGAAAAACCTTCTGCGACTGTTCGCCTACATCAAGCCTTACCTTCGGCGGATGGCGCTGGCCGCCGTGCTGATGGCGGCCGTCGCCGCCGTGAACCTCGGCCTGCTCTGGATCGTGCGGGACGTGGTCAACGCGTTCCTTCACAAACCCGACACGGTGGCGCTCAACTCGGCCGTGCTGAGCCTCGTGGGTCTCTTCGTCGTCCAGGGGCTGCTGACAATGGGCCACAGCTATCTCGTCGCCTACATCGGCCAGCGGGTGGTGGCCGACTTCCGCATCCGGCTCTTCAAGCACCTCCAGACCCTCTCGGTGAGTTTCTTCGCCAAGCGGCGGACCGGCGAATTGATCTCGCGCCTCACCAACGACGTGACCGTGATCCAGGACATCGGGACGAACGTTCCGATCGACATGGCCAAGCAGCTCGTCACCCTGGTCGGCGGGGTCTCGATCCTGTTCTATCTGAACTGGCGGCTCTGCCTCTTGATCCTTTCCGTCATCCCGGTGATCGTCTTCATCGGGACCTTCTTCGGCCGCAAGCTCAAGCGCCTCTCGACCGTGATTCAAGACCGGACGGCCGACACGACGACCGTGGTGGAGGAGGCCGTGTCGGGCATCCGGATCATCAAGTCCTTCGTGGCCGAAGCGTATGAAGAGAACCGCTACATCCGTCAGCTCGACCAGATGGTCGCGACCGCGTTGAAGCGCGCGAGGATCCTGGCCGTCTTCATCCCGCTGATCACGATCGTGACTTTCGGCGCGGCCTCGGGCATTTTATGGTACGGCGGACGGCAGGTGATGTCCGGAACGATCACGCCGGGCGATCTCATCGCCTTCATTCTCTACGCCGGCATCCTGATCGGGCCCTTCGGGAGCTTTGCCCACCTCGTCTCCAAAATCAAGGAGGCCCAGGGGGCGACGCAGCGCGTCTTCGAGATCCTGGACACGCAGGCGGAGGTCGGGGATCTTGCGGGCGCGGCCGAGATGCCCCGGATCGACGGCCGGGTGGCCTTCCATCAGGTCGGCTTTCATTACACGCCCGAGATTCCGGTGCTCAAGGAGATCTCGTTCGAGGTCCAGCCGGGGGAGATGGTCGCCTTGGTCGGGCCCAGCGGCGCCGGAAAGAGCACGCTGATCCAGCTGCTTCACCGCTTCTACGATCCCTCGGAAGGACGGATCGAGATCGACGCGATCGACATCAAAACCGTGAAGCGGGCCAGCCTGTACCGGCAGATCGGCCTCGTGCCGCAGGAGACGATCCTCTTCGGAGGGTCGATCAAGGAGAATATTCGTTACGGAAAATTGACCGCGACGGACGAGGAGATCGTCGAAGCGGCGAAATCGGCCAACGCGCACGACTTCATCACGGGCTTTCCGAAAGGCTACGACACGATCGTCGGCGAGAAGGGGATCAATTTATCGGGCGGGCAACGGCAGAGGATCGCGATCGCCCGAGCCATCCTGAAAGCACCGCGGCTTTTGATTTTAGATGAAGCCACCTCTTCGCTCGACAACGAATCCGAGGCGGCCATCCAGGACGCGCTCGACCGGCTGATGAAGGACCGGACGACCTTCGTCATCGCCCATCGTCTCACCACCATCCAGAAAGCCGACCGGATCTTCGTCATGGACAAGGGCCGGATAGTCGAAGAAGGAACCCACGCCGAGCTCCTGGAGCGCCGGGGGCTTTATCACCATCTCTACACGCTGAAGCTGGCGGGGATTGAGGAGTAAATTGAAGAATAAGATAAAACTCGACCTCTACGCCAAGCTCGCGGTCGCCCAGGCCCAAGTCGCGGCCGGAAAAAAGGGCCGCAGCCTGAACCAAGTCATGCGGGACCTCCGGAAGCGCATCCGTGAGTTCCGATAGAAATTCGATTCATCCTCATCCATCGTATCATTCACGGAGCAAAGGACATCCAGCATTTGTTATGAGCCCTCCGGGACTTGACGCTCGTTCTCAGTTCCGGTATGCTCCTTTCTGATTTGCCGCCGGCCTGGGCGCGGTCTCGGACATTGATCTTCGACGAGGCCATGATCCTCACACCGGCTTCCGGAGGTCTTCAGGCGTCATGATCCCGCTCTCCCGTTTCCCTTCCCGCACACGCCGTCCGTTGGTCCTTCCGGATTTTGAATTTAACAATGGGTATCCCGATCCCGTAGGGGCGGCCCTGCGTGGCCGCCCTCATAAATCAGGGCACCCACATAGGGGTGCCCCTACATTGCCGGATCAAAATGGAGCAATGTAGTCGATTTGCATCTATTATATATATAGGCCGGAGGGGCGGGGGCTGAATTGGCCGAGGGAGAGGGAATCGGGTTA
>DATIYJ010000032.1 GCA_035517655.1 Nitrospiria bacterium
ATACTCCGCCATCTTCTTCTCCGCCAATACCTTCGTGATCGCCGATGTCAGCGTCGTCTTCCCGTGATCCACATGCCCGATCGTCCCAATATTGATGTGCGGCTTCGTCCGCTCAAATTTCGCCTTCGACATAAAACCTCCTCATTCAATCGGGGGACGCCCCACAGCCGACGCACCGGCTGAGCCCGAGCCCCCTAATTAAACTTCCGCCTTTCCCTGTATTTTTGCGATGATCTCGTCCGCGATCTGCTTCGGCACATGATCGTAGTGAGAAAACTGCATCGTAAAGACCGCGCGGCCCTGGCTCATCGAGCGGATGTCGGTCGCGTAACCGAACATTTCTTTCAACGGCACAAGCCCGTCGATAATCTGCGCGCCGGAGCGCGCGCGCATTCCCTGGATTTTTCCTCGACGCGAGTTCAGATCGCCGATGATGTCTCCCATGTATTCCTCCGGAACGATCACCTCGATCGTCATGATCGGTTCGAGGAGAACCGGGCTGGCGCGGCGGACCGCCTCCTTAAACCCCATGGAACCCGCAATCTTGAAGGCCATTTCCGAAGAGTCCACGTCGTGATAGGATCCGTCGACAACCCTCACCCGAAGATCCACCATCGGGTAGCCGGCCATCACGCCGTTATCCATGGCCTCACGGATGCCTTTTTCAATGGCCGGAATATATTCCTTCGGAATCGCGCCGCCGACAACCTTATTAACGAATTCAAATCCCTTTCCGGGCTCCAGAGGCTCAACCTCGAGGAAGACATGGCCGTATTGTCCGCGTCCGCCGGTCTGCCGGATATATTTCCCCTCCGCTTCGGCCTTGGCCCGGATGGTCTCCTTGAAGGCCACCTGGGGTTTGCCCACATTGGCGTCGACTTTGAATTCCCGCAAGAGTCGATCGACGATGATTTCGAGATGGAGTTCGCCCATTCCGGAGATGATCGTCTCCAGCGTCTCTTCGTCCGTCGAAACACGAAACGAGGGATCCTCCTGTGCCAATCGCTGCAGCGAAAGTCCGAGCTTCTCCTGATCCTGCTTGGTCTTCGGTTCGATAGCCATGGAGATGACGGGTTCGGGGAACTTCATGATCTCGAGCAGGATCGGATGATCTTCGTCGCACAGCGTGTCGCCCGTCGTGGTGTTCTTTAATCCGACGGCCGCCGCAATCTCGCCCGCGAAAACTTCCTTGATGTCTTCGCGCTTGTTGGCGTGCATCTTCAACAGTCGCCCGATTCTTTCCTTGTTGTCTTTCGTCGGATTGTAGGTATAGGATCCCGCTTTCAGCACACCGGAGTAAACACGAAAATAGACCAATTGCCCCACAAAGGGATCGGTCATGATCTTGAAGGCCAGGGCCGAAAAGGGCTCGTCATCGCTGACCTTGCGTTCGATTTCGGCCTCCGTTTGCGGATCCACCCCTTTCACAGGGGGGAGATCAACCGGCGAGGGAAGGTAACTGACTACGGCATCCAACAGCAACTGAACCCCTTTATTCTTGAAAGAGGCCCCGCACAAAACGGGGTTGATCTTCAGCAACAAGGTGCCTTTCCGAATCGCGCGATGGATCTCTTCAGGCGACAGCTCCTGGCCGTCCAAGAACTTCTGTAAAACCACCTCATCGAATTCGGCAACGGCATCCAGCATCTTCTCACGATATTCTTTCGCCAGCGACATCAGTTCTTCCGGAATCTCCTTGATCTCGTATTTCGCGCCGAGGGTCTCATCATCGAAGAAAACCCCCTTCATCGTGATGAGATCGACCGAACCCCGGAATCCCGACTCTTTTCCAATCGGAATCTGAATCGGCACCGGTTTCGCTCCCAGGCGATCCACCATGGACTTGACGCCTTCATAGAAATCGGCGCCGGTGCGGTCCATCTTGTTCATGAACGCGATTCGGGGCACATGGTATTTATCCGCCTGTCGCCAAACCGTCTCGGACTGGGGCTCCACGCCCTGAACCGAATCGAACACCGCGACCGCGCCGTCCAAAACACGAAGCGACCGCTCGACCTCGATCGTAAAGTCTACATGGCCTGGCGTATCGATAATATTGATACGATAGTCCTTCCAAAAACAGGTGGTCGCGGCGGCCGTGATCGTGATGCCGCGCTCCTTCTCCTGCTCCATCCAGTCCATCGTCGTGGTGCCCTCGTCCACTTCTCCGATGCGATGGGTCATGCCGGTGTAATAGAGGATCCGCTCCGTCGTGGTGGTCTTGCCGGCATCGATATGGGCCATGATACCGATGTTGCGCGTTCGATCTAGATCGTATTGCCGAGGCACGGTTTCCTCCAACTTCCTTTCGGTATAAACTACCAGCGATAATGCGCGAAGGCCTTATTCGCCTCCGCCATGCGGTGCGTGTCTTCCTTCTTTTTAATCGCTCCGCCCGTGTTGTTGGACGCGTCCAGAATTTCAGAGGCCAGCTTTTCCTGCATGCTTTTACCGGAACGCTGCTGGGCGTACAGGGTCAACCATCGGAGCGCAAGAGCCAGGCGTCGGTTCGGGCGGATCTCCACGGGAACCTGGTAGGAGGCGCCGCCGACCCGACGAGATTTGACCTCCAGCATGGGTTTCACATTGTCCATGGCCGTCTTAAAAAC
Source organism: Nitrospiria bacterium (assembly GCA_035517655.1). Lineage (NCBI taxonomy): Bacteria > Pseudomonadati > Nitrospirota > Nitrospiria > Nitrospiria bacterium. The sequence continues at coordinate 2,610 of DATIYJ010000032.1, forward strand.
CTTCAACGGATCGTTCCCCGTTTTCGTTTTAATGAAATCCATCGCCTGATAGCAGATCTTCTCCGCGGTGCTCTTTTTCCCCTTGCGCATGATCACGTTGATCAGCTTGCTGACCATTTTATCGTTGTACCGGGGATCCGGGTTCACGACCCGCTGTGAAATCGCACTTCTTCTCGGCATACTCTTTCCTTTTTATAGGGGCTCACGTCGCCCCCTCCTCCGGCTTAGCCGAATGGAGCCTTCCCCTCTCGCTCGCGTTGCTCGCCGGGAAGATACCGATGGGCAGAGCCCTTTGGTATCTACTTGGGCCGTTTCGCTCCGTACTTCGAACGGCCCTGTTTACGATTCTGCACGCCCACCGTATCCAAGGCGCCGCGCACAATGTGGTACCGTACCCCCGGGAGATCCTTCACGCGCCCTCCCCGGACCAGGACGATCGAGTGCTCCTGCAAATTATGGCCGACACCGGGAATATACGTCGTGACTTCCATCCCGTTGGTCAACCGCACCCTGGCGACTTTGCGCAAGGCGGAATTGGGTTTCTTGGGGGTGGTGGTATACACCCGGATGCAGACCCCCCGCTTTTGAGGCGAACCCTTTAAAGCCGGGCTCTTCGTTTTTCCTTTCGCAAGCTTTCTGCCCTGTCGCACCAGCTGATTTATCGTCGGCACAAGTTCCCTCTCATAGCCCAAGAATCCATCCGTATCTAGGACCAAAACCAACGAATCCGTAGAAACTTTGGGATTCTACTGAATAATTATATAATTGTCAAGGTTTATTTATATGGAACCGACTTCATCTGTCCCGCATGAGGTGGAACCGCAATCGAAGCTGCTTCCATTCCGGCAGGATGGACCATCACCCTCAGGCTGATCATCACGGAAGGTTTTCCTTTAAGGCCAAATCCTTCCCCTCCCCCCCTTCCGTCAGGGATTCCGCCGGGACTTCCTCCACGGGCATCGGCGGGAAATTGACGAATGTTTCACGGTAGGCATCCAATCCCGTGCCCGCAGGGATCAAGCGGCCGACGATGACGTTTTCTTTTAATCCGGTCAGATCATCCATTTTTCCGTTAATGGCCGCTTCGGTGAGCACCCGGGTGGTTTCCTGGAAGGACGCCGCGGATATAAAGCTGTCCGTCGAGAGCGACGCCTTGGTGATGCCCAGCAGAATCGGTTTCCCGATGGCCGGCTTGCCGCCTTGCGCCATGACCTTTTCATTTTCCGCGGCAAAAACGGACTTCTCAATCTGGCTGCCGATGAGAAACTCGGTGTCGCCCGGCTCCTCGATCTTCACCTTCCGCAGCATCTGCCGGACAATAATCTCGATATGTTTGTCGTTAATGGCCACACCCTGAAGGCGGTACACTTCCTGCACTTCATCCACGAGGTATTTTTGCAGCTCCTTGGGCCCCAATACGTCGAGAATATCATGGGGATTCGCGGAGCCGTCCATCAGGGCTTCCCCGGCATGAATCCAATCGCCTTCATGAACGCTGACGTGCTTTCCCTTCGGAATGTAATAATCCCGGACGTCGCCCATCTCATTCTTGACGATCACCTTCCTCATGCCTTTCACAAAGCCGCCGAATTCAACGGTGCCGTCGATTTCACTGATCACCGCCTGTTCTTTCGGTCGACGCGCCTCGAAAAGCTCCGCGACGCGCGGAAGACCGCCGGTGATGTCCTTGGTTTTTGTCGTTTCGCGGGGAATCTTGGCCAGCACATCGCCCGAAAAGACATGGGCCCCCTTTTCCACGAGAATATGGGCGCCGGCGGGCAGCAAGTACCGCGCGACCGAGGCCCCCGAAATTTTAGCCGTTTTTCCCGAGTCGTCTTTGATGGAAACCCGGGGACGGAAGTCCGATCCGGGATAGTCGATGATCACTTTCCGAGACAACCCCGTCACCTCGTCGACCTCTTCCTTCATGGTCACGTTCTCGATGATGTCCCCGAAGGCGATTTTGCCGCTCACCTCGGTCAGAATCGTCAACGAATAGGGATCCCACTCCACCAACTTTTGGCCCACTTCGACCCGTCCCCCGTCTTTGATCTTGATCCTCGCGCCGTAGACGACCGAGTATTTTTCTTTTTCCCGCCCGCGTTCGTCGTAAATGGCGATCTTGGCGTTTCGATTCATGACCACCCACTCGCCTTCCTTGTTTCGCACGGCGATTCCGGCGTTATGAATATCCGTGTTCTTCTTGGCATCGTAACTGAGAAACTTCAGGGTGCCGGTATTCTTGGCCTCCAGGATCGTCTGCTCCACGACCTTGCTGGCCGTTCCGCCGATATGGAACGTCCGCATGGTCAGCTGCGTCCCGGGCTCGCCGATCGATTGCGCGGCGATGATCCCCACCGCCTCCCCTTTTTCCACCAGCTTCCCTCTAGCCAGATCCCGGCCGTAGCACTTGACGCAGACGCCGCGACGGCACTGGCAGGTTAGAACGGAACGGATCTTGATCTTGTCGATGCCGGCGTCCACGATGGCTTTCACACGGTCTTCGTCCATCTCTTTCCCGGCTTCAACGATGACCTCATTCGTCAACGGATCCCGGACGTCTTCGGCGACAATCCGGCCGAGGATACGCTCCTCCAGCGGTTGGACGATTTCACCGCCCTCCACCAGCGCGCTCACCTCGATCCCATCCACGGTGCCGCAGTCGTCTTCGCTGACGATCATATCCTGGGAAACGTCCACGAGGCGGCGGGTCAGGTAACCGGAATTGGCCGTCTTCAGGGCGGTGTCGGCCAAGCCTTTTCGGGCCCCGTGGGTCGAAATGAAATACTGCAGCACCGTCAAGCCTTCGCGGAAATTGGCCGTGATGGGGGTCTCGATGATCTCGCCCGAGGGTTTCGCCATCAAACCTCTCATCCCGCCCAATTGCCGGATCTGCTGCGTACTGCCGCGCGCCCCGGAATCGGCCATCATGTAGATGGAGTTGAATTCCCTCTGCTCCTTTTTCGCGGCCTTCCCGTTGCCCCCGGTGCCTCCCAGCTCCTTCATCATTTCGCTGGCGACGAGCTCGGTGACGTGGGCCCAGATGTCGATCACTTTGTTGTAGCGCTCGCCGTTGGTGATAAGACCGTCCGCGTATTGTTTCTCGATTTCCATGACCTCCCGCTGCGCCCGGTCGATCAGCTCTTCCTTTTTCTCGGGAATGTGCATGTCATCGATGCAGATCGAGATGCCGGCCTTCGTCGCAAAGAAAAATCCGATATCCTTGATCTTGTCCAGCAGGATAACGGTTTCACGGTGGCCGCCCTCCCGGTAACACACATCGATCAGTTTCATGACATCCTTTTTGGTCATGACCCGGTTGACGGTGTTGAACGGCAGGCTCTCCGGAAGGATCTCGGAAAAAACGACCCGGCCCACGGTGGTCTCCGTTAAGGAGCCGTTGATCCGGACCTTGATCTTGGCGTGTTCTTCGATTTCCCTCGCATCATAGGCAACGCGGACCTCTTCCTTGCTCGAAAAGATTTTCCCTTCACCCTTGGCGCCCAAGCGCTCCTTGGTCAACCAGTAGCAGCCGAGCACCATGTCCTGGGAGGGAACCATGATCGGCTTCCCGCTGGCCGGAGACAGAACATTGTTGATGGACATCATCAGTACACGGGCCTCGATTTGGGCCTCGACGGATAACGGGACATGCACGGCCATTTGATCGCCGTCAAAATCGGCATTAAACGCCGCGCAGACAAGGGGATGAAGCTGGATCGCTTTTCCTTCGACCAGAATCGGATCAAAGGCCTGGATGCCGAGACGATGAAGCGTGGGAGCGCGATTCAAAAGCACCGGGTGATCGCGGATCACGCCTTCCAGAACATCCCAGACCTCGGGCTTTTCCTTCTCCACCATTTTCTTCGCGCTTTTAATGGTGGTCACGTAGCCTTTTTCCTCCAGTTTATGGAAGATAAAGGGCTTGAACAATTCCAGGGCCATTTTTTTCGGCAGACCGCACTGGTTCAACTTCAGATCGGGACCGACCACGATCACCGAACGACCGGAATAGTCCACCCGTTTCCCCAGCAGGTTTTGGCGGAACCGGCCCTGCTTGCCCTTGAGCATGTCGGACAACGATTTTAGGGGCCGCTTATTGGGTCCTTTGATCGCCCTTCCCCGACGGCCGTTGTCGAACAGGGCATCGACCGCTTCCTGAAGCATTCTTTTTTCATTCCGGATGATGACGCCGGGCGCCTTCAGTTCAATCAGCCGTTTGAGCCGATTGTTCCGGTTGATCACCCGGCGATAGAGATCGTTTAGATCGGAGGTCGCAAAGCGTCCCCCGTCCAAGGGGACCAGCGGCCGGAGTTCCGGGGGAAGAACCGGGATCACGTCCATAATCATCCATTCGGGTTTGTTGCCCGATTTCCGGAAGGCTTCGACGACTTTCAATCGCTTCGTATGCTTTTTCTTCAGCGCGGTCGAATCGGCTTCCTTTACTTTCGCGTGGAGCTCTTTCCAAAGCCCCTCGATATCGACCCGCTTGAGAAGCTCGCGTATGGCTTCCGCCCCCATGGAGGCTTTAAATTCACTCCCGTGCTCCTGAACCAACTGGCGATATTTGTCTTCGGTCAGAACGTCCTTTTCTTTCAGGTCGGTCTGACCGGGATCGACAACGACGTAAGCCTCGAAATAAAGAATCCGTTCGAGTTGTTTCAGGCTCATGTCCAGCAGATTGCCGATTCGACTCGGCACGCCTTTGAGGAACCAGATGTGAGCCACGGGCGCCGCCAACGCAATATGTCCCATCCTTTCGCGACGGACCTTGGACTGGATGACCTCCACGCCGCACTTGTCGCAGACAATCCCGCGATGCTTCATGCGCTTGTACTTGCCGCAATTGCACTCCCAATCTTTGGTCGGCCCGAAGATTTTTGCGCAGAACAATCCGTCCCGCTCCGGCTTGAACGAGCGGTAATTGATCGTTTCAGGTTTTTTGACCTCGCCGTATGACCAGGATAAAATCTTGTCCTGCGACGCGATGCGGATCCGAATGGCGTCAAAAGAGACCGGCTCTTTCGGCTTTTCGAAGAATGACCGAATTCCTTCCAAGGGCGACACCTCCTAAGAATGTTTGTTGCTCCCGCGGTTCGAACGGCGTTCGAGCCGCGGGTTCGACGGTCTTCTATTCTTTCGTTTTCATCAACTCAACGTCCAGGCCCAGACTCTGCAGCTCTTTTACAAGAACGTTGAACGATTCCGGCAAACCGGGCTCAAGGAAATTCTCCCCCTTGACGATGGCTTCGTAGATCCGGGACCGTCCCGGGACGTCGTCTGATTTGACGGTCAGGAATTCCTGAAGGATGGAGGCCGCCCCGTAAGCCTGGAGCGCCCAGACTTCCATCTCCCCCAATCGCTGACCGCCGAACTGGGCTTTGCCGCCCAGCGGCTGTTGGGTGACAAGCGAATAAGGACCGATCGAACGGGCATGGATTTTATCATCGACCAGATGATGCAGTTTCATCACGTACATATAGCCCACCGTGACTGGGCGGTCAAAGGATTCGCCCGTCCGTCCGTCAAAGAGCATGCTTTGACCGCTCTCGGGAAGGCCGGCTTTCTTCAACAGTTCCTTGATTTCTCCTTCACGGGCCCCGTCGAACACGGGACTGGAAACGTGCAGCCCGAGGGCTTGGGCCGCCCAGCCCAGGTGAGTCTCGAGAATCTGACCCACATTCATACGGGAGGGCACACCCAAGGGGTTCAGCACCACTTCCACCGGCGTTCCGTCCGGCAAATAGGGCATGTCCTCTTCACGGAGGATCCGGGCCACAACCCCCTTGTTCCCGTGGCGGCCCGCCACCTTGTCCCCGACCGAGACCTTCCGCTTCATCGCGATGTAAACCTTGACCAGCTTGATGACGCCGGGCGGAAGTTCATCCCCGCCTTTCAGGCGGCCCATTCGCTTGTCGTAAATCTCCTGAAGGATCTCCATCTGCTCCTTGGCCATGCGTTCCATTTCGAGCAGTTTTTCCTGATCCTCCGGATTGCTGAGCAAGATGTCCCGCAAATAATCGTCCGAGATCTTCTTCAAAACTTCCGGGTTCAATTTCCGCTTCCGCTTCAGGATTACGTCGCCGGTCTCCGGATCGACGATGTCGCGGCTGATCACCTTGCCGTTGAGAAATTTCCGCATCTTCTTGTTTTTCTCGTCATCGATGATCCGGAGCTCATCCTGGTGATCCCGCTGCAATCGTCCGATGTCATCGCTCTCGAACACCTTGGCGTGCTCCGCCTTGTCGCTGCCTTTGCGCGAAAAGATCTTGACATCCACGACGATCCCTTCCACGCCCGGGGGCACGATCAAGGAAGTGTCCTTGACGTCCCCGGCCTTCTCTCCGAAGATCGCCCTTAAGAGTTTCTCTTCGGGGGTCAGCTGGGTCTCGCCCTTCGGAGTCACCTTTCCAACGAGAATGTCGCCCGGCCGGACTTCCGCGCCGATCCGAATGATCCCGCCTTCGTCGAGGTTTTTGAGCGCCTCTTCACCGACGTTGGGGATGTCGCGCGTGATCTCTTCCTTCCCCAGCTTGGTGTCCCGGGCTTCCACCTCAAACTCCTCGATATGGATCGAGGTGAACATGTCCTCCTTGACCAGTTTTTCGCTGATCAGGATCGCGTCCTCGAAATTATATCCGCCCCACGGCATGAAGGCCACGAGGACGTTGCGGCCCAGCGCCAGGTCGCCCTGTTCGATGGCCGGGCCGTCGGCCAGCACTTCTCCCTTTTTAACGATGTCGCCCGGATTGACGACCGGTTTTTGATTGATGCAGGTATTTTGATTGGAACGGAGAAACTTGATCAAGGGGAACACCTCGGTCGCCTTCTCTTTATCCTTTCCGGACTTGGCCTGATCGTATTTCACCACGATACGGTTGGCGTCGACGCTTTGAACCACGCCATGGTGCCGGGCAAAGATCACATATCCCGAGTCGCGGGCCACGACCGATTCCATTCCGGTGCCCACCAGAGGCGCTTCGGTTTTGATGAGCGGCACGGCCTGGCGCTGCATGTTGGATCCCATCAAGGCCCGGTTGGCATCGTCATTTTCAAGGAACGGAATCAAGGCGGTCGCGACGCTGACGATCTGCTTCGGAGAGACATCCATATACTCCACTTTATCCGGAGTCACCGTTACAAAATCGTCCGCAAACCGGGCCGATATACTCTCGGAAACCAATCGGCCCCGTCCGTCCACTTTCGAGTTCGCCTGGCCGATCACATGGCGCTCGCCATCGATGGCCGACAGGAACTCCACATCGTCCGTCACACGCGCCGTTTTCACCTTGCGATACGGGGCTTCGATAAAGCCGAACTCGTTCACGCAGGCGTATGTGGCCAGCGACGTGATCAACCCGATGTTCGGACCCTCCGGAGTCTCGATGGGACAGATCCTCCCGTAATGGGACGGGTGAACATCGCGCACTTCGAAACCGGCCCGCTCGCGCGTCAACCCCCCCGGCCCCAGCGCGGAAAGCCGGCGCTTATGCGTAATTTCAGCCAGCGGGTTCGTTTGATCCATAAATTGAGAAAGCTGGCTGCTGCCGAAGAATTCCTTGATGGCGGCCATGACCGGTTTCGCGTTGATTAAATCGTGGGGAAGCGCCGTTTCCAGATCGAGAAGGTTCATGCGTTCTTTAATGGTCCGTTCCATGCGGACCAGCCCGATCCGGAATTGATTCTCCAACAACTCTCCGACGGAGCGCACCCGGCGGTTTCCCAGGTGATCGATATCGTCGATCTCTCCTTTTGCCGCTTTCAAATTAATCAGATACCGAACCACCTCGACGATGTCCTCGGGGGTCAGCGTTCGCTTCTCCAGTGAGACATCGAGACCCAGTTTCTTGTTGAGTTTCAGACGGCCCACCGGCGAGAGATCATACCGTTTTGGATTAAAAAACAGGTTGTCAAACAAGGTTTTGGCCGTTTCCACGGTCGGCGACTCTCCGGGACGCAGACGCTTGTAAATTTCCACCATGGCCTCTTCCTTGGATCCGACATCCTCCAACGGCAGGGTATCCCGAATCACCGGCGGAATCGTGACGGGATCGATGTAGATCAGCTTGAAGCTTTCCAGGTGACTGCGCAGCAATTTTTGCAGCACATCCTCGGTAATTTCCTTATTACGCGCCAGCAGGACCTCGTGCGTTTTTGGATCGGAAAGCTCACTCGCCGTCAGTCGACCGATCAATTCCTCCTGGGGAACCGGAATATCCTTGATCCCGGCCTTACGGATACGATTGATGATCAGCTTGGTGATCTTCCCGCCTTCCTTGATGATCGTTTCTTTGGCCTTTTTATCCACAATATCGATCGGGGATTTAATTCCCGAATGGATATCGGGATCAAGTTTTCGAACAAACTTCCCCTTCTCGATCTGTATTTCCTCGACCGGATAGTACATCCCATAGAGATCTTCCGTCGTGTATCCGAACGCTTTTAACAGAATCGTCACCGGCATCTTCCGGCGACGATCAATCCGGACATAGAGGATGTCACGTGTGTCGAATTCAAAATCAAGCCAGGACCCCCGATAGGGAATGATGCGGGCCGAAAACAGAACTTTTCCGCTGGCGTGGGTCTTCCCTTTATCGTGAGTAAACGCCACCCCGGGAGAGCGATGCAACTGGCTGACGACCACCCGCTCCGTTCCGTTAATAATAAACGTTCCGGTTTCGGTCATGAGCGGAAGTTCGCCCAGATAGACTTCCGATTCCTTGCTCTCGCGGATTTTTTTCGCGCTCCCTTTGGCCTCTTTGTCGAAAAGGTGCAGTCGAACGCGAATCTTCAACGGGGCGGCGTAGTTCATGCCTCGTTCCAGACATTCCCGCACGCCGTACTTGGGAGCGCCCAGCGAATAGTCAACCAGCTCGATCAAGGCCGTGTCATTATAGTCCGTGATCGGGAATACACTGTTGAACGCGGCCTGAAGCCCCCGGTCCTGACGCCGATCCGGTGGCACAGTCATTTGCAAAAAGCGCTCGTACGAACTTTTCTGGATATCGATGAGATTGGGGATCTCGATCCTGCTTTGGATTTTCGAAAAGTCCTTCCGATTTCTCACGTTGTCCGTTCCTCCCTACGAAGCAGTGATGCTGGTTATACCTCGGCCGATGAAGACCCGGGGGCGATCATTATGCCATCATCCTCTTTCAGGCCGTCGAAATATCCCTATTTAATTTCGACTTTGGCTCCCGCTTCTTCCAGTTTCTTCTTCATGGTCTCGGCTTCTTCCTTGGCCACACCGCTCTTCACCGCCTTGGGCGCTCCCTCGACCAGATCTTTGGCTTCCTTAAGACCGAGACTGGTCAATTCACGCACCACCTTGATGATCTGGATCTTCTTATCCGCCGCGGCGGCCGACAAGATGACGTCAAAACTGGTCTTCTCTTCGGCGGCCGCTGCCGCCGCTCCGCCGCCGGCCGAGGCCACGGCCATCGCAGGCATGGCCGCCGTCACCCCGAATCGTTCTTCCAACGCCTTGACCAACTCCGAGAGCTCCAGAACGGTCATACTTTCAATGGCCTTGATTAAATCATCTTTCGAGAGCTTTACATCCGTTGCTGACCTTGTCATGACTGCTCCTTTCCGGTAGGTTCCGTTTCATGTTGAAATCGATTTACTTTGCCGTCTGCTTGTCTCGTATCGCCGCCATGGCGAACACGAACTTCCTCATGATCCCTTGAAGCCCTCCGACCAACCCGCTCATCGGCGATTGGATGCGGCTCAACAGGTCCGCTATGAGCACATCTTTTTTGGGCAGTGACGCGACCATCTTCACGCCCTTGGAGTCCAAGACCTGTCCTTCCATAACCCCGATCTTGACCTTGATCTTCTCCGTCCTCTTATCGACAAATTCTTTCAAGATCTTGACCGGTGCGACGGGGTCGTCGTAGCCGAACGCAACGGCGATAGCGCCTTGAAACGCGTCACGGGTTTCGGACAGAGCCGTTCCTTCGGTCGCCCGTTTGGCCAGCGTATTTTTGACAACACGGAGTTCCCCTTTCACGCCGCGAAGCTTCTGCCGAAGCTCCGTCATGTCCGAGACACCCAATCCTTTGAACTCCGTCAAGATGGCCACCGTTGCGGTGGAAAATTTCTCGTGCAGTTCACTGACGAGCTGTTGCTTCTCTTCCCGTTTCATTTTCATACGCAATCCCTCACTCACCCGAACATTTTTGCAACGCCGGGCGCATCGATCTTGATCGAAGGTCCCATCGTCGTTGAAACCGAGACGGCTTGAAGATAAACCCCTTTGGCGGTTGACGGTTTCGCTTTGACAATCGTCTCCAAGACCGTGGATGCGTTCTCCGTCAGCTTTTGAGGCTCAAAGGAAGCTTTACCGACCGGGACATGGACGATGCCCGCCTTTTCAACCTTGAACTCGACTCGGCCTTGCCGGACTTCACGGATGGCTTTGGCCAAATCGAAAGTCACCGTCCCTGATTTGGGGTTCGGCATCAACCCTCGAGGGCCTAAAATTTTACCAAGCTTTCCGACCGCGCCCATGAGGTCCGGAGTCGCAATGACCCGGTCGAATTCCAGCCATCCCTTTGTAATCTTTTCAACCAGGTCCTCGGATCCTACGATGTCGGCGCCCGCCTCACGCGCCTCTTTGTCCTTGTCCCCTTTCGCAAAAACAGCGACGCGGACTTTCTTACCGGTCCCGTGAGGAAGAAGAACCGATCCCCGCACCATTTGATCGGAATGCTTCGGATCAACGCCCAACTGGATCGCCAAATCCACAGTCTCGTCAAACTGGGCCAACGCGGTTTTCTTCACAACCTGCATCGCCTCGGCGATTGTATAATTCCTTGGTTCCACGTGCGCTTTCGCTGCTTGGTATTTCTTTCCCATTTCCGCTCCTTCGACTTCAACGGCGGATGGCCTGCCGCACATCCGCCTTCGTCATACCGATACAGGCGGGCGCTTCATCCGCTCAGCCTTTAACCACTTGGATGCCCATGCTTCTAGCCGTCCCTTCGATAATATGGACGGCACCTTTCAGATCAACCGCATTAAGATCCGGCATTTTTAACTTGGCGATCTCTTCGACCTGGCTCTCCGTGATCTTTCCCACCTTGTCCTTGTTGGGTACAGCGGATCCTTTAATAATTCCGGCCGCCTTCTTCAAGAGATCGGAGGCCGGAGGAGTTTTAGTGATAAACGTAAAAGTCCGATCGGAATAGATCGTGATGATCACAGGAATAATGGCGCCTTCCTGCTTCTGAGTCTTCGCGTTAAACGTCTTACAAAACTCCATGATATTGACACCGTGTTGCCCTAACGCCGGACCGACCGGCGGGGCCGGATTGGCCTTGCCGGCCGGGATCTGCAGTTTGACCATCCCGGTTACTTCCTTTGCCACAACAACACCTCCTCTTCACACGAACACGACCGCATCGACCGCGCCGCAAACTCGCTACAAGCGTTCAACTTGTAAAAACCCCAGTTCAACCGGGGTGGAGCGTCCGAAGATGCTCACCAACACTTTCACTTTGTTCTGCTCGGCATGCACTTCATCAACAACGCCGTTAAACCCAAGAAAAGGACCGTCGATAATGCGAACCGCGTCTCCCTTTTGGAACTGTAATTTCTCACGTGGCGCGGCGGTACCCGCATCCAACTGTTTCAGCAACGTCTCCACCTCGGACTCGGACAAGGGCGCCGGTTTGGCTTCTCCCCCCAAAAATCCGGTCACTTTGGGTGTGTTTTTAATCAACTGCAATGTCTCATCGGTCATTTCCATTTCGATCAGAACGTAGCCCGGGAAAAATTTCTTGGTCGACACCCTTTTCTTGCCGTCTTTAATCTCGATCACCTCTTCGGTGGGGACCAAAACCTTGCTGATTTTTTCCTGCAAGCCCAGGTGGCCGGCCTGCTCCTCAATCGTGGTTTTTACACGCCCCTCAAATCCGGAATACGTATGAATGACGTACCAGTTCTTTGTCATCGATATCACCAAGTGGATTATCCTATTGAATGATGAGCCGAACCGCTTTCACAAGAGCCATGTCCAGCACGGACAAGAAAATCCCAATGATAAACACAAGGATTAATACAACGGTCGTTGACCCCAGTGTCTCCGCCCGAGTGGGGTAGGCCACCTTTCTCAGCTCCGCTTTCACATCGTTGAAGAATCCAGAAATGCGACCCATAAGACCCTGCATGACCCACTCCCATACGCATACGCGAAATTACTTAACGCATCGTCTGTCAGAAACTGGCAGGCCAGGAGGGATTCGAACCCCCAACCCGCGGTTTTGGAGACCGCTGCTCTAGCCGTTAGAGCTACTGGCCTGTTTAATTAGGGGGACCGCTGCGGCAAATAAAAAACCAAGATCCTCACATGCCCCCCTCGAACCCCCGCGGTCGCACCGGCAAAGCCGGTTGCTACCTACTTAACTTCCTTGTGCATGGTATGCTTGCGGCACATCTTGCAAAACTTCTGAAGTTCCAAACGATCGGGGTCGTTTTTTTTGTTCTTGACCGTCGAATAGTTCCGTTCACGACATTCCGTACAGGCCAAGGTAATAATCTCACGCATCGTTCTCTGACTCCTTAAGGCATTACTCGCTATCCCTTACGCGATGACTTCACTAATGACGCCGGCGCCGACGGTCCGTCCGCCTTCCCGGATGGCAAACCGCAACTCCTTCTCCATCGCGATCGGCGTGATCAACTCCACATCCATTCGCACATTGTCCCCCGGCATCACCATCTCCACGCCCTTCCCCAACGCC
>DATIYJ010000033.1 GCA_035517655.1 Nitrospiria bacterium
GAGCGACAGCAAGCATACCAAGGCGTTCGAAGCGTTGAAACCGGCTGAACAGAAGGATCCGAAATGCCTGGGCTGCCACGTGACCGGCTACCGTCAGACTCAACAGGCCCCGCCCGAAATGGCGGGCATCCAGTGCGAGTCGTGCCACGGTCCGGGAAGTCTTTATATCAAGATTCATCCGAGAGGGGACAAAGAGGGAGCGCGCAAAGCCGGCCTGATCGCGCATCCGGATCCGGAGAGCTGCAAGACCTGCCACAACGCGGAGAGCCCCACCTTCAAGGGGTTTGATTACGCAAAGGCGTGGGAGCAGATCAAGCACTCCAAGTAAAATGGATGAAGGCGGGCCTGAATGAAGGGAAGGAATGACGATTCATGAAACAGATCGGTCTTTGGGTCAGGGCGATGCGGCTCCCGTTTCTCCAGGCCTCGCTGATTCCGGCCGCCCTGGGTTCGGCGCTGGCCTACCGGAACGGGACTTTTTCCTGGGGATTGTTTGTCGGCATCATGGCGGGGATCGGGGCGATCAATATCGCGACCAACCTTTCCAACGATTACTTCGATCACCGGAGCGGCGCGGACGAGCGGAATAGGCAGCCGACCCCCTTTTCGGGAGGCAGCCGGGTTATTCAGGAGGGACGAATCCCTTCCGAGACGGTTTTCGTCGCGGCGATGATCTCCTACGCCGTCGCCGTCGTGATCGGGTTGTTCCTGACGGTTCAGAGCGGCTGGACGCTGCTCTGGTTCGGGGTTCCCGGGGTGGTGCTGAGCTATTTCTATACCGCGCCGCCGTTGAAGCTCGGCTACCGGGGATGGGGCGAGTTCCTGGTGGGAGTCCTGCTGGGCCCCCTGGCCGTGATGGGGAGCTATTACGTTTACTCCCGCGCCCTAACCCCTCAGGCCTTTCTCCTCTCCCTTCCCGTCGGATTTCTCGTCGCCGGCATCCTCTATATCAATGAATTTCCGGACGCCGATTCCGACGCGGCCTCCGGAAAACGCCACTGGATCGTGCGGGTGGGTCGGAAGAAGGCGGTGAAAGGCTACTTCGCGATCCTCGGCGCGGCGTATCTGAGCCTTCTCCTCTCCGGATGGCCCGGACCCTTGCCCGCCTGGACCCTGCTGGCCCTCGCGAGTCTTCCGATCGCCGTTCAGGCCGGCCGGATTCTTTATCGATCGTACGATCAATCCCAGCGGCTCATCCCCGCGATGGGACTCACCATCGGCGCCCATCTGGCCGTGGGCTTGCTTCAGATCGTCGGCCTGCTCCTGGACGCCTGGAGAGGCCATGCCTGAATGGAACATCTCAGCGTCGAAAATCGTTGCGGCGATTCTTCTCTTCCTGATTCTTTCACCCTTTGTCGCGCAGGCCGGAGACAAAAAAGACGGATCCTGCATGGTCTGTCATCAGACCGAAAAACCGGTCGTGGATCGGGAGCTGCTGGACCAGTCTCCCCACCGGAATTTGGCATGCCTCGACTGCCACGCGGGGGCCGAGGACCATTATATCGCCGGCCGCAAGCCCCAGCCGGTCCGCTGCGGCTCCTGTCACGAAGACGCGTCGGCGGATTACGCCAAGAGCATTCACGCCCGGGCCGTCGGGGAGGGCCGGCCGGGGGCCCCCGGCTGCGCCGATTGTCACGGCACGCACGGCATCTTTCCGGCCAAGGATCCGAGATCGTCGGTCAATCATTTCAATCTCGCAAAAACCTGCGGCCGGTGCCACGGCGGTTCGACGCCGGGTTCGGCCGACCGGCCCGCCGGCGGGAATATCTATGAGCATTACAGGGACTCGATCCACGGCAAGGCCGTTTCAAAAAGCGGTCTTCTCGTCGCACCCGATTGTTCCGGCTGCCACGGGTCTCACGACATCCGGGCGGCCGCGGACCCCGCCTCGCGCGTTTATAGAACGAATATCCCCGACACCTGCGGAAGCTGCCACGCCGGCGTCCTGAACATCTACCGCGAGAGTATTCACGGCCGGCAATTCGCCGCCGGCCTTAATTCCGCGCCCGTCTGCACCGACTGCCACACGGCCCATGAAATCCGGTCGGTGCAGACGGAAGCGTGGAAGCTGGATGTCGTCAAGGAGTGCGGGACCTGTCACTCCGAGTCGCTCCGGACGTTTCGCGACACCTACCACGGAAAGGTGACCCGCCTCGGCTTCACCCGCGTGGCGCTCTGTTCCGACTGCCACGGCGCCCACGACATTCAGCCGGCCCGGGACCCCCGCTCGAAGATCCATCCGGCCAACCTCGTGCAGACCTGCGGGAGATGCCACGCGGGCGCCGCGGCCGGTTTTGTCCGCTACGATCCCCATGCCGACCCGGACGATCGCGGACGCAATCCGGTGCTCTTTTACGTCAAATGGTTCATGGTTCTGCTTCTGTTCGGGGTCTTCGCCTTTTTCGGTTTCCATACGCTGCTCTGGGCGATGCGTTCGATGATCGCCCGATGGTCCGGGGAATCTTCCCGGCCCCCTTCGAAAGGGAACGATCCCTATTACATCCGGTTCACGGTCGGCCAGAGATACCTTCATGGCATATTGATCGTGAGCTTCCTGGGGATCGTCATGACCGGCCTGCCGCTTCTCTACAGCGGGTCCGCCTGGGCGGCCCGGCTGGCGCGCGCCCTGGGCGGCTTCGGCGCGATGGGAACGTATCACCGGATTTTCGCGGTCGTGCTCACCCTCCTCTTCTTCTACCATTTGCTCCAGATTCTCTATTCGGTCGCCGTTCGTAAAGACTGGGGGGTGATTTGGGGCCCGAACTCCCTGATGCCCCGGCCCCGCGATGTCGTGGACATCGTCCGAAACTTTCTCTGGTTCTTCGGGCTCGGGCCGAAGCCCGCGTTCGGCCGCTTCACCTATTGGGAGAAATTCGACTACCTGGCCGTCTTCTGGGGCATGCCGGTGATCGGGATCACGGGCTACATCCTCTGGTTCGACGAATTCATGGGCCGCTTCATACCGGGATGGTGGTTCAACGTGGCGCTGCTCATCCACGGGGAGGAGGCCCTCCTGGCGACGGCCTTCATCTTCACCATTCATTATTTCAACACGCACCTGCGCCCGGAGAAGTTTCCGATGGATCTCGTGATCTTCACGGGAAGCGTGAGCGAGACGGAGTTCCGGGAGGAACGTCCGGAGGAATTCAAGCAGCTCGCGGAGGAAGGCCGGCTCGCCTCGATCCGGACCGAAGCGCCGCCGATCGAATTAAAGGTTTTCGGCTGGATCGCCGGAGGGCTGGCCGTCCTGATCGGGTTGGTCCTGTTCGTGCTGATCCTCATTGCCGTCCTGGGCTGATCGGTGCTATGATGGCCGGTAGGTGTGATCATGCTTGAGGCCGATGTCGTATTCATACACCCGCCGAGCCTTTACGACTTTCGAAAGAAGGCCGTTCTTCACGGGCCCATCAGCGACGTGGTCCCGTCCGGCCCCATTTTCGAAATGTATCCGATCGGCTTCCTGAGCCTCTGCGGTCATCTCGAGGCGGCCGGTTTCTCGACCCGGATCATCAATATCGCCAACAAAATGCTGAGCGATCTGGACTACGATCCCGAAGAGGAGATCCGGCGGCTGAAACCCAAAGCCTTCGGGATCGACCTGCATTGGCTTCCCCACGTTCAGGGCAGTCTTGCGATCGGGGAGATCATCAAAAGGCACCATCCCGACGTGCCGGTCATCTACGGCGGTTACTCGGCCACGTATTTCTCCGACGAGCTGATCCGCTATCCCTTTGTGGACTATGTCGTCCGGGGCGACTCGGCCGAACTTCCGCTCGTGAGGCTGATCGAGGCCTTGGTCCGAAAATCCGATCTCGGCCGGGTTCCGAACCTGACCTATAAGGACAGGGAGGGCCGCGTCGTCTCGAATGAAATAGGCGACGTGCCCGCCGACAACGATTACGTTCTGACGGCCTTTGACCGGGCGATCGAGCGGACCTTCCGGTTCGGAGACCTGAAAGGTTCCCTGCCCTTCCAAAACTGGATGCGATATCCGGTCACGGCCGTTTTCCCCTACAAGGGCTGCCAGTACAACTGTAAAACCTGCGGCGGGTCCCGGTTTGCGTCCAAGAACGTGCTGCACCGAAATATCCTCGGATACAAGTCGCCCCAAAAGATCGCTTCCGAACTCAAAACGGTTCAACGGTACATCAACGCGCCCAGCATGATCATCGGGGACATTTTGCAAAACGGGAAGCCCTACGCCGATCAATTGCTGACCGAGATCGGGAAGATTCATTTTAAAAACGAGCTGGCCTTCGAGTTTTTTGTGCCCCCCTCGGAGGAGTCGATCGTCCGGATCCAACGGTCGGTCCCGAAATACAACGTCGAGATATCGCCCGAGTCCCACGACGAGGCCGTTCGGCGGGCGTTCGGACGCCCCTTCAACAACCCGCAGCTCGAGAAGTCCATCGAGTCCTGCCTCAAGCACGACTGCCGGCGCATCGACCTGTTCTTCATGATCGGGCTGCCCCAGCAGACCTTTTCGTCCGTGATGAAGACGGTCGACTATTGCGAATCGCTTTTGGACCGCTACGGCGACAAAAAAAACCTCCACCCGTTCATCGCGCCGCTGGCGCCCTTTATTGACCCCGGGAGCGAAGTGTGGGAGAATCCGGAAAAGAACGGCTATCGCCTGTTCGCCCGAACGCTTGAGGAACACCGGCGGCTGATGGATTCGGCGCGAAGCTGGAAATATTTTCTGAATTACGAAACCCGGTGGATGACCCGGGACGAGATCGTCGCGGCCGCCTACGAAGCCGGCCTGAGATTAAATGAATTGAAGAGGAAGCACGGTCTGGTCTCCCGGAAAACGGCCGACCGCGTCGAAAACCGGGCGCGGACGGCCCTGCGGTATATGAAGCTCATCGATGAAGCCGTCGAGAAGGGGGATGAAAACCGGCCGGAGTGGGATCGGATCGCGAGCGAGGTCCGTGAGATCAACGTCAGCACCATCTGTGATAAAGAGGAGCTGAACTGGCCGCTGAGTCTTTACAAATTCCATCTGATCAACATCGCGGCCCTGTTGGTCAAGAACCGGCTGAAGCGATTATTTTCGCGGCGCGCCTCCACTTTGAGATGATTGGACGACTCCATGGATCTCACGTTTCTCGGCGCCACCGGCACCGTGACCGGTTCCAAATATCTGATCGCCTCGGGTTCAAAAAAAGTGCTGGTGGATTGCGGCCTGTTCCAGGGTTTCAAGCAGCTGCGGCTCCGGAACTGGGAGTCTTTGCCCGTCCACCCGGCCGAGATCGACGCGGTCGTCCTGACGCATGCCCATCTGGATCACAGCGGCTACCTGCCTCTCTTGGTCAAGGAAGGTTTCTCGGGCAAGATCCACTGCACGCCGGGCACGCGCGATCTCTGCGCGATTCTGCTGCCGGACAGCGGTTATCTTCAAGAGGAGGACGCGGAGCATGCCAACAAGCATCGATATTCCAAACATGCCCCGGCGCGGCCTCTTTACACCCAACAGGATGCCTTGCGGTCGCTGCGTCAATTCGCCATCCTCGACTTCGATCGAGACCTCGACCTCGGCGGCGGCCTGACCGTGAAGCTCATGCCCGCCGGACATATCCTGGGATCGGCGTTTGTTTTCTTAAAGAACAACGAAACCTCCGTTTTGTTTTCGGGTGATTTGGGGCGGCCGCACGATCTCATCATGAAGCCTCCGACCCCGGTTCACAAAGCGGATTACCTGGTCGTCGAGTCGACCTACGGAAACCGCCGTCACGATCCGGAAGATCCGAAGGCGGCGCTGGCCAAAGTGATCCGTCGAACGGCCGAACGCGGCGGAGTGCTCCTGATTCCGTCGTTCGCGGTCGGCCGCACGCAGTCCGTGCTTTATTGCATTCACCTTCTCAAGTCCGAACGGGCGGTTCCGGACATCCCGGTCTATCTCAACAGCCCGATGGCGATCGAGGCGACGGACGTCTATCTCCGCGACGCCGGGGAGCATCGATTGACGCCGTCCGAGTGCAAGGCGATGTGCGGCGCGGCGCATTTCATCGGCAGCGTGGAGGAATCCAAACGGCTGAACGGATTCCCGCCGCCCATGATCGTGATCTCGGCCAGCGGCATGGCGACCGGCGGCCGCGTGCTGCACCATATCAAGGCCTTCGCCCCGGACCCGCGCAACACGATTCTGTTCGTCGGCTTTCAGGCCGGCGGAACGCGGGGCGAGGCGATGGTCCACGGCGCCGCGTCGGTCAAGATTCACGGGGAGTACGTGCCCGTGCGGGCCGAGGTCGTGGCGATCGAGGGCCTGTCCGCCCACGCGGACGGCGCCGAGATCATGGATTGGCTGGGCCGTTTCGATGCGCCGCCGAGGGAAACGTTTATCACGCACGGAGAACCGCCCGCGGCCGACGCGCTGCGACACCGCATCGAGGAGGAGCGGGGTTGGCGGTGCCGCGTTCCGGACTACCTTGAACGGGCGGCGCTACAATGAATCCGGGCCGCATGGAACGCGACCGGCCGGCGATCCGGAGGACGTCATGACCCCCGCCAAGGGCTCGGCGGGCTTTCATTCGATGCGGCTCCGCCGGCTGGGCATCGATACCTATCAGGAGTCGATCATTTACATGCGCAGCGAATGCCATGTCTGCCGCTCGGAGGGCTTCGAGGCGCAGTCCCGCATCCAGGTGGAGCACGAAGGGCGGTCGATCATCGCCACGCTCAACATTGTGACGACCGATCTCCTGGCGCCGGACGAGGCCGGCCTGTCCGAGGCCGCCTGGAGGCTTTTGAGGGCGAAGGAAGGGGACCGGATCCTCCTGTCCCATGCCGCTCCCCTGGAGTCCCTCAGCCGGGTGCGCGCGAAAGTTTACGGGAAACGGCTCGACGAGGCGGCCATGGATGCGATCGTGCAGGACATCGCGGCGGGACGGTATTCCGACGTGCACCTCGCCTCGTTCATCACGGCCTGCGCGGCGGACCGCCTCGACCTGGGGGAAATGGCCTCGCTCACGCGGGCGATGATCGGGGTGGGCCAGCGCATCGACTGGACCCAGACGCCGGTGATGGACAAACACAGCGTCGGCGGTCTGCCCGGCAACCGGACCACGCTGGTCGTGGTTCCGATCGTGGCGGCGTTCGGACTCCTTATCCCCAAGACCTCGTCCCGGGCGATCACTTCCCCCGCCGGCACGGCCGACACCATGGAAATCCTGGCGCCG
This sequence comes from Nitrospiria bacterium, assembly GCA_035517655.1. NCBI lineage: Bacteria > Pseudomonadati > Nitrospirota > Nitrospiria > Nitrospiria bacterium. The sequence continues at coordinate 7,179 of DATIYJ010000033.1, forward strand.
GTCGCGCTCGATATCGCGCCGATGCGGCGCGTGGTGGAGCGGGAGGGGGGATGCATCGTTTGGGGCGGCGCCGTCCGCTTGAGCCCGGCCGACGACGTGTTGATCCGGGTGGAACGGCCGCTGGATCTGGACAGCGAGGGCCAGCTCGTGGCCTCGATCCTGTCCAAGAAAGCCGCGGCCGGTTCGAGCCACGTGGTCATCGACGTTCCGGTGGGGCCGACGGCCAAGGTGCGCGGTCTTGACGCGGCGAAGACGCTCGGCCGCCGTTTGGAAGAAGTGGGCCGCGCGGTCGGTCTGACGGTGCGCGTGGCGATCACCGACGGCACGCAGCCCGTCGGCCGGGGCCTCGGCCCGGCGTTGGAGGCGCGGGACGTGCTTTCGGTGCTGCAAGGCCATCGGGACGCGCCGCAGGATCTGCGCGAGCGGGCCCTGCTTCTTGCGGGGGATGTTCTGGAACTCTCCTCCCGTGTCCCGGAAGGCCGGGGCCGGATCGAGGCCGAGGCGATCCTCGACGACGGGCGCGCGTGGCGCAAGTTCCAGGCGATCTGCGAAGCCCAGGGCGGCCTGCGCGAGCCGCCCCGCGCACCGCACACGCATGCGGTTCCCGCGGAACGCGCGGGCCGCGTGATCGCCATCGACAACCGCCGCCTGGCCCGGATCGCGAAGCTGTCCGGCGCGCCGAAGGCTCGGGCCTCGGGCCTGCAATTGCACACGCCGATCGGGACCCGGGTCGAAAAGGGCCAGCCGCTGTTCACGATCCATGCCGAGGCCCGCGGCGAGCTCGACTATGCCCTGGGCTATTCGGAAGGGCAGACCGACATCGTGCAAATTGAAGAGGCCGGATGAAGCCGCTGATCATGCCGTTGCCCGGAAATCGCGATTCCGCGGACCGGCTCGCCGTCCGGCTCGACGCGGAACTGGGAACGATCACGGCGCGCCGTTTTCCCGACGGGGAATCCTATCTGCGGGTCGAATCGCCGGTCGAAGGACGCGATGTGATCCTGTTCTGCACGCTGGATCGTCCCGATGAAAAAGTTTTGCCGTTGCTTTTTTCGGCGGCGGCCGCGAAAGACCTCGGGGCGGCGCGGGTCGGTCTGGTGGCGCCCTATCTGGCGTACATGCGCCAGGACCGTCGCTTTCAACCGGGCGAGGCGGTCAGCTCGGTTTATTTCGCCCGGCTGCTTTCCGGTTTTGTCGACTGGGTGGTGACGGTGGATCCGCATTTGCACCGCCGACGCGCTCTCGGCGAGATTTATTCGATCCCGACGGGAGCGGTTCAGGCCGCCCCGTTGATTTCGGAATGGATTCATGCCAACATTAAATCACCGGTCCTGGTCGGGCCCGATGCGGAAAGCGAACAATGGGTGTCCGAGGTGGCGAAGGGCGCGGGCGCGCCGTCCATCGTGCTGGAGAAGATCCGCGGCGGCGACCGCGAGGTCGAGGTGTCGGGCCCGGATATGTCCCGTTGGCGAAAGCACACGCCGGTGCTGGTGGACGATATCATCTCGACGGCCCGGACGATGATCGAGGCGGCCGGCCATCTCCGGCGGGCGGGTCTGCCGCCGCCGGTCTGCATCGGGATCCACGCGGTCTTCGCCGATCAGGCGTACGACGATCTTCGGAAGGCGGGCGTCGCGGGTGTGGTCACGTGCAACACCGTTCCGCATCTCTCCAACGCCATCGATCTGACCGATTTGCTGGCGGAGCGCGTGCGTGAAATGAAGGAGCCCATGCCCCTTTGAAGGAAATTTTTTCGGAGGCACAACCCTAACGGGGACACCCCCCAAGGAGGAAAAAATGAAACAAAGATCAATCCTGATCGTGTTCGGCCTGGCGTTGATGCTGGCCCCGGCCGGCGTCCGCGCCCAGATGCACGGGATGTCGGACGAGGGAAGCCATGGCGGTGAAATGGGCATGCACGAGGGCATGGGCATGCATGAAGAAATGGGCATGCATGAAGGGATGATGGGGATGGACGGCGGCATGATGGGCATGATGAAGACGATGATGGCGATCAATCATCTGGACCTGACGCCGGAGCAGCGGAAGAAGGTCGAGACCCTGCGGCTTGAACATCAAAAGGAGGCCATCCCTCTTTTCTCGAAGGTCCGCATGGCCGGGGTCGAGATCGAAGAGCTCCTGATGGCCGATCCTGTCAATATGGAGAAGGTGAAGGCCAAGGCGAAGGAAAAATACGAGGCGATGGCCGATCTGGAGATCAGCCACCTTCAGCTCCAGCAGAAGATGAAGGCACTCCTGACGCCGGAGCAGCGGAAGCAGCTTGAGGAAATGGGGATGAAGATGGGACACGGCATGGATCACCCCATGGATCACCCGATGGCATCGCCGGGAGAAAGGCCGATGAATCCGAAAATGCGCATGCCGGCGCCGGGCTCGTCGGCTCCCGAGACGCAAGATCCCTACGGTCATTGAGCCATGCCGATCCTGGATCGAAATTCTCTGGATGCGCTTTTCGACGTTTTGAAGCGTCGGGGTTTCAACCTGGTCGGGCCGACCGTTCGCGACGGCGCGATCGTTTACGACGCCCTGGCCTCGACGGCCGATCTGCCGGTCGGATGGACGGACGAGCAGGAGGGGGGACGTTATCGGCTGAAGAAACGCGACGACGAAGCCCTCTTCGGCTACGTCGTCGGGCCTCAATCCTGGAAGAAATTTTTGTTCCGGCCGGCCGTGCGTCTGTGGCAGGCCAGGCGCGACGGGGACGGGCTCCGGATGATTCCCGAGAACGAGGCCCCGCCCAAGTGGGCGTTCATCGGCGTCCGCTCGTGCGAATTGCACGCGATTGCGGTTCAGGACAAGGTTTTTATCGGGGGCCCCGCCCCGGATCCGTCCTACCGGGCGCAGCGCGAGGATCTCTTTGTGATCGCGGTGAACTGCGGGCAGGCCGGCGGGACTTGCTTCTGCGTCTCGATGAACACGGGCCCCAAGGCGACGGCCGGTTACGATCTGGTCCTGACCGAGATCCTGGAACCCGCCCAAACGCCCGATGGGGCCGGCCGGCACTACTTCGTGGCGGAGGCCGGCACCGAACGCGGGGCGGAGGTGCTTCGCGGGGTGCCGCAGACGGAGGCGACCGGAGCGGAGAAGGCCGCGGCGGAGCGCATCGTGGAAATGACGGCCGCGCAGATGGGCCGGACGCTGGACACGACCGACATCAAGAATCTGCTGTACCGGAATTTTGAGCATCCGAGATGGGACGAGGTCGCGACGCGTTGCCTGACCTGCGCCAACTGCACGATGGTCTGTCCGACCTGTTTTTGTTCCACCGTGGAGGACGTCGCCGACCTGGCGGGCGAGCACGCCGAACGGTGGCGGAAGTGGGACTCCTGCTTCACGATGGACTTCTCCTTCGTTCACGGCGGCACGGTTCGGTCCTCCGTCAAGTCACGCTACCGCCAATGGATGACGCACAAGCTGGCGACCTGGATCGACCAGTTCGGGACCTCGGGCTGCGTGGGCTGCGGGCGCTGCATCACCTGGTGTCCGGTCGGGATCGACATCACCGAGGAGGCCCGCGTCATCCGGGAGACGGGAAAATGAACCCGTGGATTCCTTGTCCGGCGGAGGTGATCGAGAAGCGCCGTGAGGCCCTGCGGGTCTATACGCTCCGGCTCCGGATCCGGGATGAGGCCGCCCGGCGCGCCTTCCGTTTCCGGCCCGGCCAGTTCAACATGTTGTATGTCTTCGGCGTGGGCGAGGTGCCGATATCGATCGTATCGGACCCGGACGAATCCGGGTTTCTCGACCATACGATCCGCGTCGTCGGAAAAGTCTCGGAGGCGCTCGTCGGCCTGAACAAAGGCGATGCGGTGGGGATCCGGGGTCCGTACGGGAGCGGGTGGCCCCTGGAAGAGGCGCGGGGCATGGATGTGGTGATCGTCACGGGCGGCCTGGGCTGCGCCCCGGTGGTTTCGGTGATCAACTACGTCGTCCACCGGCGCGACCGCTACGGCCGTCTCAAAATCTTCCACGGGGTCAAGACGCCGAAGGATCTGCTTTATCGCGCCCGGTTTCGGGCCTGGCAGAGGCACCCGGACACGGAAGTCTACCTCACCGTGGACCATCCGGACCGGCAATGGAAGTACAAGGTCGGCGTGGTCACGAATCTCTTCCGCGAGGTCCGGATCGACGCCCGGAAAAGCATGGCGATGATGTGCGGACCGGAGATCATGATGAGGAACACCGCGCGGGACCTTCTCGCCCAGGGGCTGCCCGCGGACCGGATCCATCTCTCGCTGGAGCGGAACATGAAATGCGCGATCGGTTTCTGCGGGCACTGTCAGTTCGGCCCCCGCTTCATCTGCAAGGACGGCCCGGTGCTTCGCTACGACCGGATCCGGGACTGGTTCGGGATCGGCGAGGTCTGAGATGAGGACGCGAAAACCCAAGCTCGCGGTCTGGAAATTCGCCTCCTGCGACGGCTGCCAGTTGAGTCTTCTGGATTGCGAGGACGAGCTGCTGAAGCTCGCGGGACGGGTTACGATCGCGCATTTTTTGGAGGCGTCGCGCGCGGTCGTGAAGGGCCCCTACGATCTTTCCCTGGTGGAAGGCTCCATCAGCGCGCCGGGCGATGCCGAGCGCATTCTGGAAGTCCGGCGCGCCTCGAAGACGCTTGTCACGATCGGGGCCTGCGCCACTGCGGGCGGCATTCAGGCCCTTCGCAATTTTCAGGACGTGCGGGAGTTTGTTTCGATCGTCTATGCCCGTCCGGAGTATATCCGGACGCTCGACGCCTCGACGCCGATCGCGGATCACGTTCCGGTAGATTTCGAGCTCCGGGGCTGTCCCATCGACAAACGTCAGCTTTTGGAAGTGATCGGCGCCTTCCTCGTCGGCCGCAAGCCGAACACGCCGTCCCACAGCGTCTGCGTCGAGTGCAAGCTGCGCGGCAACGTCTGCGTGATGGTGGCGCGCGGCACGCCCTGTCTCGGACCCGTCACCCATGCCGGCTGCGGCGCGATCTGCCCGTCGTACGACCGCGGCTGCTACGGCTGCTTCGGTCCGAAGGAGACGCCGAACACGCCGTCGATGAGCCGCGGGTGGGTCCGCCTGGGCGCGACGGAACCGGAAATCCTGCGCGTCTTCCGCGGCGTGAACGCCTGGGCCGCCCCGTTTCGGGAGGAGAGCGAGACTCATGACGTGTAGGTTCCCCTTGGTTTCCGGTCCGCGTTGTCCGTGAAAAATAAAACCATCCGGGTCAAAAATCTCGCCCGGGTCGAGGGCGAGGGCGCGCTCACCGTCAAGATCGAGGGCGATACGGTCGTCGACGTCCGGCTGGAGATCTTCGAGCCGCCGCGCTTTTTCGAGGCGCTGCTGCGCGGGCGGGAGTACGGCGAGGCCCCGGACATCACCGCCCGGATCTGCGGCATCTGTCCCGTCGCCTATCAAATGAGCGCGGTGCACGCGATGGAGAACGCCTTCGGGGTCGAAGTGGGCGGTCCGCTCCGGGCGCTGCGACGGCTGATCTATTGCGGCGAATGGATCGAGAGCCACGCGCTCCATGTCTATCTGCTTCACGCGCCGGACTTTTTAGGGTACGAGGACGCCCTCCGGATGGCCCGGGACCATCCGGGGATCGTCGAGCGGGGCCTCCGGCTGAAGCAGGTCGGAAACGAGATCATCCGCCTTTTGGGCGGGCGGGAGGTCCATCCCATCAATGTATGCGTCGGGGGGTTCTACAAGGTGCCGACCCGGCGCGAGCTCGACCCGCTGGCCGAGCGGCTCCGGTGGGCGCGGGACGCGGCGCTCGAGACGGTCCGGTGGACCGCCGCGCTGCCGTGTCCGGACTTTGATCAGGACTATGAATTCGTCGCGCTTCGCCATCCGTTCGAGTATCCCTTTAACGAAGGCCGTCTGGTTTCGAACCGCGGCCTGAACGCCGCGGTTCGCGAATACGAAGATCACTTCGTCGAAGAACAGGTGCCGCACAGCCACGCATTGCATTCGCGTTTTAAGAAGCGCGGCGCCTACCTGGTCGGCCCGCTCGCCCGCTACAGCCTGAACTTCGACCGGCTCTCGCCGATCGCGCGGGAGGCGGCGCGCGGGGCCGGTCTCTCTTCCGTCTGCCGAAATCCGTTCCGGAGCATCGTCGTACGGAGCGTCGAGATCCTCCAGGCCTGCGACGAGGCGCTCCGGATCATCGACGCTTATCAAAAACCGGACCGGCCCGCCGTTCCGATCCGGCCCCGCGCGGGGACGGGTTACGGCTGCACCGAGGCCCCCCGGGGCATTCTCTATCATCGCTACGGGGTGGACGGCGCGGGGCTGATTCGGGAGGCGAAGATCGTCCCCCCGACGTCCCAGAACCAGAAAATGATCGAGGAGGATCTGCGGCGCTTCATCCAGGCCCATGTGGAGCTCCCGAAGGAGGAGCTGGGCCGGCGGTGCGAACAGACGGTCCGCAACTACGATCCGTGCATCTCGTGCGCGACGCATTTTTTGAGGCTCCGGTACGAGCGGGTATAACCTTCATGAAAATCCGCCGGCCGGGGAGAACGCGACGGTTGACTGGCGAGGACTTATTTGGCACAATGCCTTCGTAGGTTTCATGGCGACCGGCAGGCTCCTAAACAAGATCGACCCGACGGGAGGCGGGGCTTATGGCTCAAGGAGAATCGACGTCCTCGAGGAGACGGCTTACACTTCGCGGCCTGCCGTTGACCATTCGGTGGCTGTTCAGCTGCTTTCTCGTCACCATCGGCTTGGGCTACCTTTTCGCCCTGGTTTATCTTTTTCTCATCGACGTGGAGGCGCAGCGGAAGGCGGGCCTGGGCCTGGTCCAGGGGACGATCATCAAGTATTACGGAAACCGCGGCGACACGCGCATGGAAGCCGCGCTCAACGGCGCGATGGCCGACATGGTCGACCCGGCTGAAAAGGCCGGGGTGATCGGGTGGATCCGGAACGGCGCGACGGAGGCGGGATACGATGCGATCCGGCCCTTGTTTGAAAAGAAGTGCGTGTCCTGCCACAGCCCGGGTTCAGGGTATTCCGTGCCGCCGCTGACGAGTTACGAGGAGGTTCACCGCCTGGCCGAACCGGATCTGGGCGAATCCTTCCGCGCGCTATCCCGCGTGAGTCATATTCACCTGTTCGGCATGAGCTTTATTTTTATGTTCACCGGAATGATTTTTGCCCTGACCGAAATCCATCAGTATCTAAGGCTGGTCATCATCGGGCTCCCGTTCCTGGCGGTCTGGATGGATATCGGTTCCTGGTGGTTCACCAAGTACCAGCCGATCTTCGCTTACACGGTGATCATCGGGGGCGCGTTGATGGGAACGGCCCTGGCGGCGCAGATTCTGATCTCGCTCTGGGAAATGTGGCTTAAGAAAGGGGGAAACGCTCATGGAACGGAGTAAAAAAGCGTCGGTGAAACGCGGAAGGGGAACGGCCTCGATCAAGAAGATCCTGGTGCCCACGGATTTCTCCGAGGGCTCGGACCGGGCGATCCGGTACGCCGCGATGATGGCCCGGGTGTTGAAGGCGCAGGTCCGGTTGATCCACGTGATCCAGCCCTACGCCTACGGGATGACCGAAACGTTCAACGTGGTGGACCACTACTCGGCCCTGAAGACCATCGCCGAGCCCTTGCTGGAGGAGGTCTGTAAAGCCTTGCAGAAAACGGGACTGACGGTCGAGGCGGAGCTGGCGAACGGGGTGACGCATCGGGAAATTCTGCAGGCGGCCCGCCGGACGGGGGCGGATCTGATCATCATGGGAACCCACGGCCGCTCGGGCGTGGATCATCTGCTCCTGGGCAGCGTGGCGGAGAAAGTGGTCCGGCTTGCGTCCTGCCCGGTCCTGACGGTCCGAGGCGAGGCGAAGAAGGCGGACGGCGCCAAAAAGAAAACCGCTTCGAACAACAAGGCCGGGGCCGGGGCGACCGTGACGCTGTATTCATCCTAGGGGCTCGCGTCGCCCCGAAACTCCAGGAACTGGATACAGGATAATGGATGCGGGTGATGAAAATATTTTTCACTTCGGAGTGTGCCGGTCTTGACTCCCCCGTTCAGAAAAACGTCTCCATCAGTGCCTTCAGATGCTCGGCGGCCTGTTCCGTCTCGGCGGAGGGTTGATCGCCGGCCAGTTTCAAGAACTCCTGATAGTGTTTGACCGCCCGGGCCTTTCGTCCGGCTTCTTCCTCGACGATCGCCAGGCCGTAGTAGGCCGCGGCCATTTTCGGGTTCGCTTCGACGGCTTTCTCGAAAGCGGCGATGCTTTGATCCAGCTCCCCTCGGTTGTAATAAATCTGGCCGATGTTGAAATGCCCGATGGCCAGATCCGGTTTGATGCTCACCGCTTTTTCGAAGGCCTCGAGAGAAAGGTCGTCCCGGCCTTCGTGCGCGTAGGCGACGCCGAGATTGAAATGGGCCATC
>DATIYJ010000034.1 GCA_035517655.1 Nitrospiria bacterium
CGGAAAACGGTTCGCGCGCTACTGGGTCCACAACGGCTTCGTGAACGTCAACCAGGAGAAAATGTCCAAGTCGCTCGGGAATTTTTTCACGATCCAGGAGATTTTCGAGAAGTCGCCGTGGCCGGAGGCCGTGACGGCCGAGGTCCTCCGTTATTTTCTGGTCGCGACCCATTATCGCAGCCCGATCGATTTTTCGGACGAGGCGCTCAAGGCCGCCAAGGCGGGCCTGGATAATTTCTACACCATGTTCCAGAAATTAGAGGAGCAGACCGCAACGGCGGCCCGACCACTCGAGCGGAAACTGCGCGCGGCGCTCAAGGCGTTTCCGAAAAGATTCGAGGCCGCGATGGACGACGACTTCAACACCTCGGAGGCCGTGAGCGAGATGCAGCAGCTTCGGGCCGCGGTCAACGCCGTGTTGGCCCGGGGAATCTCCCGGTCTTCGGCTCAGGCCGTCATGGAGCTGTTCCGGAAATACGGAGCGGTTTTGGGACTGTTTCAATTGGACCCAGAATCATGGAAAATGAAGGGAGAGAAGATTTATCTCGAACTCCATGATGAAATTGCACTTGGAGTCTCTGAAAAGGCTCGTGTTAAGGTGGTACTTAGTGACGAAAAGGTGAATGCTCTTGTAGCAGAGCGACTGGAAGCGCGTCGGCAAAAAGACTGGGCGCGAGCGGATGAGATCCGCAAAGAGTTGGCCGCTGCCGGAATAATTTTGGAAGACCGACCGGACGGGACGACGCGGGTGAGACGGTAGTAAAAAGAACGAAAACGCTGATCCTTCATGCTGTTGATCTTCTCCCCCTAAAGAGGTATCATTAGTTCGCAAGGTTTGTTGTTTAGGAGAGCGCGATGGCGCAGAGCTTGGACCGCATTACGATGGATCCCAACGTCTGTATGGGGCAACCCACGATTCGAGGGATGAGAATTACGGTTTCATTCATCCTGAAGCTGCTGGCCTCGGGCCAGACCAACCCGGAAATTCTCGAAGCCCATCCGGAATTGGAAACGGAGGATTTGAAACAGGCCATGGAGTATGCGGCCCGGCTTGCGGGGGAATTTAGTCGGCCGGAGCCTTCCACTAAAGGCTGATCCTGTCCTTGAAGCTTGTTGCGGATCTCCATATCTCCCCGAAGACCGTTCATGCTCTCCGAAAAAGCGGTTTTGCCATCTCAGGCGTTACGGACCATCTTCCTCCGACGTCAACCGACCGGCAGATCATCGAACTTGCAGAACGTCTTCAGGCCTCCATTGTAACGCAGGAGCTTGATTTCTCCCGGTTGATCGCCGAATCGGGGAAAACGTTCCCCAGCATTTTATCGTTACGCCTGGGAGATGTGTCTCATCGGCGCGTCACGGACGTTTTGATGCGACTGCTTCCAACCGTTGAGAAAGACCTGGAGGAAGGGGCGGACATTTCGGTGGATGAGGTCGGTGTGCGGATCCGAATGCTGCCCATCAAATAGGGCGAAATTTTCGAATGAAAGAGGAATCGGATAAAACAGACCGCATATTCGGCATCCATCCGTTGATGGAGGCGCTTGCGGGCGAGCGGAGCGTCGAGCGCATTTACATCGCCAAGGGGCGGGGCGGCGGCGCGGTGGACGAGTTGATTCGGCTCGCGCGATCGAAAGGCGTGCCGCTCCATTTCGAACCCCGCGAGGTCCTGGACCGAATCGTCGGCCACCCCAAACATCAGGGCGTCATGGGGCTGGTCGCGGCGAAGGCCTACGGGACGCTGGACGAGATCCTGGGGCGCGCATCGAAACAAGGCGAGGCCGCGGCCGTATTGGTTCTGGACGGGATCGAGGACCCGCGAAATCTGGGCGCCGTTCTCCGGACGGCGGATGCGGCCGGGTTTCACGGAGTCGTGATTCCCCAACGGCGGGCTTCCGGATTGACCGAGACGGTGGCCAAGGTCTCGGCCGGCGCGCTGGAGCACGTAACCGTGGCCCGCGTCGTGAACCTGACCCAGGCGCTGGAGAGCTTGAAGGCGGCGGGGCTGTGGATTTACGGACTGGATCCCGGCGCGGAGAAAAGTTATCTCGAGATCGATTATCGCGGACCGGTCGCGATCGTGGTCGGCGCGGAAGGGGAGGGAATCGGCCGGCGGGTGCTTTCGACCTGCGATGAGCGCGTCCGTCTGCCGATGAAGGGACGGGTGGCCTCCTTGAACGTCTCGGTCGCGGTCGGCGTGATGGCCTACGAGATCCTCCGCCAGAGGACGCCCGTCAATACACGAATGAAGAACTCGTAGGCGAAGCTTTGGCTCCGTTCCGCGGGCAAGTGGTGATGGCCACCAAGTTCGGGATCAAGATGGATGCCAGCGGGCAGCAGGTCCAGGACGGTCGGCCCGAGCGCATCCGACAGAGCCTCGAGGGTTCCCTCAAGCGGCTCAGAGTCGATGCTATTGACCTCTATTATCAACACCGCGTTGACACGGAGGTGCCGATCGAAGACGTGGCGGGAAGGGTTCCTCACGGGAAAGATCGACGAGAAGACCACGTTCGATAAGTCCGACTTCCGCAACATTGTTCCTCGCTTTACCCCCGAGGCCCGGAAACCGTGGATCGTTCCGATCCCGGGCACCACTAAGCTTTCGCGCCTGGACGAGAACATCGGAGCGGCAGTAATCGAACTTACATCCGACGATCTCCGTGAGATCTCCGGCGCCGCCTCAAAGATCACGATCCAAGGGGCCCGCTACCCCGAAACCCTGGAAAAAAGGACCGGCCTTTGAGCGGCCGTCATGTCAAACAGGAGTCACGATGATGAACAATAACATCGAAGGAAAAGTCGTCGTCGTAACAGGCGCAAGCAGCGGGCTGGGCGAGGCGACGGCTCGGCTTCTCTCCAGCCAGGGCGCAACAGTTGTGCTGGGTGCGCGGCGCTTAGATCGCATCAAATCGTTGGCAGATGAGCTAATTCGCAAAGGGGGCAAAGCACTGGCCATACAGACGGACGTTACCCAGGTGGACCAAGTCAAGAGATTGGTCGAATCAGCCGCGCAAACATTCGGCCGCATCGATGTCATGATCAATAATGCCGGGCTGATGCCGCACTCGCCGCTCGAACGCCTCAAGATCGATGATTGGAACCGGATGATCGACGTGAACCTCAAGGGCGTGCTGTACGGCATTGCCGCGGCGCTGCCGTATATGAAGCAGCAGAAATCCGGGCACTTTATTAATGTCTCATCTGTGGCAGGTCACAAGGTACGCCCCGGTAGTGCTGTGTACGCCGCTACCAAGACTGCGGTGCTGGTCATCTCAGAGGGGCTGCGGCAGGAAGTGAAGCCCTACAACATCCGCACAACGGTGATCTCACCGGGTGCGCTGGCCACGGAGCTGCCGAACAGCATTACCGAGCCGGACGTCGCCGAGAATGTCCGCAAGTTTGTTCAGGAGGTTGCGCTTCCCGCCGAATCGTTTGCGCGGGCGGTAGCGTTCGCCATGAGCCAGCCGGAGGATATGGACGTGAACGAGATCATGTTCCGGCCCACGCGCCAGGAGCTATAAGGTCCCCTAAGAGCATTGACGTAAAAAACAGGAATCTAACAACAAAGAAGGAGATACACATGGCAAACAGCAGCGAACATAAAGCGACGGATGACTTAAAGGCTATAGCGCCGGAATTTGCGAAACTGACACAAGACTTTCTTTTCGGTGATATTTGGAAACGTCCCGGACTCTCGCAGCGCGATAAAAGCTTAATTACGGTCACATGCTTGGTTGCGCTGAATCGTATCGAGCAAGTCGATTTTCATCTTAAAAAGGCTTTTGAAAACGGCCTCACGAAGGAAGAACTTGTGGCTGCGATTACGCATATTGCATTTTACGCCGGCTGGCCCACCGCAGCCTCGGGGTTTGGTCACTTGAAAAAAGTAATTGATCAGCCATAAGCGGCAAGGAGCCGTGTAGGTCCAAGAAGATATTTTACCTTTGATTCATCACAGCGGAAGCGCGGCGCACCCGAAAAAGAAATTTTCATGCGAACGAGTGTTATTTTCGGAACTCCTCACTTCCGACAATGAATCTTGGGGGCCGGTTTGACTCAGCCCGGACTGCGACCTCTCCCTTAGTCGTTAGAATGACTTCAGCAGTTCCTTTTTCTTCTCGTTATATTCCTCGTCGGTAATCAAGCCCTCCTCTTTGAGCTTGTTCAGCGTTTTGAGTTTTTCCTCCAGCGTGGAGGGCGGGGCGGGCTGGACCGGC
>DATIYJ010000035.1 GCA_035517655.1 Nitrospiria bacterium
CGCGCCGCCGCGAGTTCGCGGGAGGCTTCGGGGGTTTGTCTTTCTCCGTATACTCCTCTTCCCCTGCCGAGTCAACCGATCGTCATCCCTCGGACGAATACGCCGGATCGAAATGCGCCCGGCCGGATTGGAGGGCGCGGATAGTTTAGCAAAAAGGGGCTCAGGCCGCGTAGATCCGAACCTTCTGGACCAGTTTGCCCGCGAGCCGATCTTTTTCGATTTCGAGGTCATACATCGCCTGCAGGTTCAGCCAGAATTCCGGGGACATCTTGAAATACCGCCCCAGACGCAGGGCCGTATCCGCCGTGATCGCCCGCTTGCCGTGAACGATCTCGTTGATCCGGCGCGCTGGAACACTGATGTCTTTCGCCAATCGGTACTGGCTGATCCCCATCGGCTTCAGAAATTCTTCATGCAGGACTTCACCGGGATGAATCGGCGAGATCTTTCGAGTCTTCATTACGAACCCCTCCTAATGATAATCAACGATCTCCACTCCTTCGGCGGCCCCTTTGACCCATTTGAAACAGACACGCCATTGCTGATTAATGCGGATGCTGTGCTGGCCCTTCCGATCTCCGCCCAACGCCTCCAATTGATTCGAAGGCGGGATCGTTAATTCCCGCAGATCCTTCGCCGCATGCAGCATCCATAGCTTCCGCATTGCGATCCGCTGAATTGCCGGCGGAAGCTTTCTGGAAAACTCGCGATTAAATATCTTCTCCGTCTCTTTGGAAGCAAAGGATTTAATCACAGACCAATAATAACGCATAACAACATTAACGTCAAGCGTTATCATTAGGCAGACGTTGTATTAAAGGAAGGATAATGTAGGGCGGCTTTTGCCCATCGTCAACTGTTGCTTCACCTTTCTTGCGATCTCCGGATCGAGCTTCGGGTCCACCCAGACCTCTCCCGCGACGCGATGGCCGATGCAACGGCCGCCGAGATACGCGACGGCGTTGGAGGCGATGGCGGGAACTTTGGGATCCGGCGTGAGGATGCCGACGAGGTTCATCGGGTCGGCGGCCGAGACGATGACGGGCGATTCATGAATCGGCCCTGCATAATTGTCCCGTCGTTCCTGTCGCAACAGGTCGACCACCTCCGGCAGCGCGAACTGCTCGCCGCCGACGCCCGTGATGAAGCGTCCGCCGCGGATCTCGCCGCGCGCTTCCATGCGGCGATAGACCGGCAGAAGCTCCTGCCAGGACGGCGCGGCATCCTCGCGAGCGAGAAGATCGCGGAAAAAGACGCCGTAACGCGTCAACAACTGCCAGGCCCATTGTTCTGGAAACGATTTCTCGATATCATCCACACTTACGCTCGTTTTATGTGATTCTATTAGTCTTAATTCCCACCATCGACCCATTTGCTGGCTAATTCCGAATGTCTTTATCCCACTTCGAATTATATGACGCTTAAGCCGTTGTGCCCTAACCCGCATCGGCGAGGTCAACGAACGGATCGCACCGAAGCCGTCCCCGCTCACCCGCCCTGCCGCGACCAGCTCCCAGAGGGCCTCTTGAACCTGTGTCGGGAGAAGCCGCGCGGACGAAACAATTTCGTTGAAGAAGAGCGCGCCGCGGGCCTGCAGCGTCGAAAGGACCTGCTTCGCGTCCGATCCCAAAGCATCCGGCCCATCTTGATTCGACCTCAGACCGTCCATATCCTCGCGAAGCATGATCGTAATGGAAAGGATCTTGGTCGCGTCGCGCGATGCGCCGGTGCGCACCCTTCCCCAGACCGCCTCTCCCGATAGACAAAGATCGTCCAGCCATCTCGGGTCATACTCCGCGACGCGGGATGGAAGGATCGCCTGCTCCCACAAAACGGCCGGGATCTCGAAGCCCTGAAGCTTTTCAATGACGGCGTGAAGACCGTCGCGCCCGTAGGCCCCCTTTCCCGGAGCCAGGTGACTCCAGCCGAGCAGAAACCGGACCAACTCGTCCGTCGTAACCGGCTCCATCCGACGACGCAGGCTGTCGAGCGTCAAGCGGTGAATACGGGCCAGGAGCCGCCGGGCGCACCATTGTATAGGTATAGTTGCCGTATCAGGGTCAAAGTGACCCCTTAAGACATAGCCCTCGGCCTCAAGCGCTCCAAGCGATGATTCGATGACAGGCTCCGGAAGTCCGAGCGCACGAGACAAGGCTTCGACTGTCGTCGGCCCGACCACCTCCATCCGTCCACGAACCGCCTGAACCCAGGCCTCTGGCGCGGTCCAGTCCACTCGGATTCCGGCCGGAACCGTAATACTCGGATTCGACGTGAAGCCCGGACGCGAGGCCGAAACCATCGGCCAGCGTTCCGTTGCGACCCAAAATGCTTTTCCGTCCGCATCCACCGCGCGCGTCGCCCGGCCGGAGCCGGCCAGCTCGGAGAACCATCGCTCCCACGGCCTTCCCTCCTCCTCCGGAAGAAGCCCGATCGTCAGCAAGGCGTCATGGAGCTCGTCCGCGTCTCGCGCCAGCGGCCAGGCCTCCTTCCGAACCTTTTCGATCGCATCGGGATCGAGCCTTCCCAGATCGCGGACCGACTCGATCGAGAGCGTCCGCCGCGTCGCCACGGACCGGGCCCGCCGCTCCTCCAGAGGCGCGTCGTCCAGGAAGGCGTAGGGTTGCGCGTTCAAAAGCGAATACGAAAACGGCGTCGGCTCGCGCACGTCCATCGCCGTCACGCGGATCGCTCCGGTCTGGATCTCGGTCAGGAGCCGGACCAGCCCGTCCAGATCCATCGCCTCATGAAGCGCGTCGTCCATCGTCTGACGGACAAGCGGGTGATCCGGAATCGGGATGTCCGGACCGTTCATGTTGTTTTCGGGACAAGCCGTGATCGCCGGGAAGACGGCCGTGAGCAGATCATCCGCGCGAAACCGCTGCAACGGAGGAGGGACCTTCTTGCCGCCGCGATGCCGGAGCACCGCGAGAGCGCGCGTCGCATTCCATCGCCACCGGACCGTAAAAAACGGCGTCGGCAGCACGGCCTGCGCGAGCAGAGGCCCGGTCTGCCCGGCCGGGACCATCCGGGGAATTTCATCGAGCGGGAAGCTCTGTTGCGGCCCGAGCGAGAGCACGACGCCGTTGTCGTCCGCGCTGGCCTGCAGCTCGAAATCGAAGCGCCGGCAAAACCGTTTGCGAAGCGCCAGGCCCAGCGCGCGGTTGATCCGACCTCCGTAGGGCGAATGGATCACGAGTTCCATGCCGCCCGATTCGTCGAAGAACCGCTCGATCAACAGATGGCGTTGTGTCGGGATCATGCCGACCGCGGCCTTCTGGGCCGCCAGATACTCCACCGCCTCCCTCGCGTTTGTTTCGCTCATTGCGCATTCGGTCGCAAGCCATGGGACGGCGCTTATTTTATCGGGGGGCCGCTGCGGCGAAGAAGAAACCGGGTCCTCACATGCCCCCCGCTCCCCCGTCGTCGCGTGGGCAGAGCCCAACGCTCCTCCCGGATCGGTCAACCGGTTTTCGATCTCCTCGCGGAGCGCCGAGACTTCCTGGGAAAGCTCGACCGTGCGGGACGGGGCCTCGCCCCGCCAGAACGGAATCGTCGGCGCGGCACCGCGCGCGTCGGCCACGACCACCTCGCCGGCCCGAACGTGCCGGATCCGCCAAGAGGTGTTGCCGAGAAGAAAGACATCCCCGCTCATGCTCTCGACCGCGAAATCCTCATCCACGGAGCCGACCGTGACCCGTTCCGGCTCGGCGACGACTTTGTAGTCGGCCCGCTCCGGAATCGCGCCGCCGGAGGTGAGCGCCGTAAGACGCGCGCCGCGCCGGGCCTTGATCCGGTGATGAACCCCGTCGCGAAAGAGATAGGCCCCCGCGCGTCCGACCCGGGAAGCGAATCCCTCGGCCAGCATCCCGATCACGGCGTCGAAATCGCTTCGAGCCAGCTCACGGTAGGGATAAGCCCCGCGGACGAGGTCGAACAATTCATTCTCGCTCCAGTCCTCGCCTGCGGCGGCCGCCACGATCTGCTGGGCCAGGATGTCCAGCGGCGCTTTAGGAATCTCGATCCGGTCTAATCGCTTGGCCCGCACGGCACGGATCAACGCCGCCGACTCCAAAAGCTCGTCCCGCGTCAGCGCGAACAGCCGGCCCTTCGGGACCATCCCCAGCGCGTGGCCCGACCGGCCGATCCGCTGAAGAAAGGTCGCGATCGCGCGGGGGCTCCCGATCTGGATCACAAGATCGATGAAGCCGATGTCGATCCCGAGCTCGAGCGAAGCCGTTGCCACGACGGCCTTCAGCTCGCCGGCCTTCAGCCGTTCCTCGGCCGCAAGCCGGATTTTTTTCGAAAGGCTCCCGTGATGCGAGGCGACCGCGTCCTCTCCGAGAAGCTCGGAAAGCTGATGCGTCACCCGTTCGGACAGACGCCGCGTGTTCACAAAGATCAGCGTGCTGCGATGTTGCTCGATCAGCTCGGCCACACGCTCATAAACTTCCTTCCATTGCTCGTTCGAGCAGACGGCCGACAGCGGCGTCTTCGGCGTCTCGATCGCAAGGTCCAGCTCGCGCAGATGCCCGACGTCCACGATCGAGCAGTGCGGCTGACCCTTTTCATCCATATGTTTCGTCCCAACCAACAAGCGGGCCATCTCCTCGATCGGCCGCTGCGTGGCCGAAAGTCCGATCCGGACCGGCCGCCGCTCGCAGAGATGCTCCAACCGCTCGATGGACAGGGCCAGATGCGATCCCCGCTTGTCTCGCGCGACGGCATGGATTTCGTCAACGATCACGGTCTCAACCGTGCGGAGCATCTTCCGACTTTTCTCGGCTGTGAGCAGAAGATAGAGCGATTCGGGCGTCGTGACGAGAATGTGCGGCGGTCGGCGGGTCATCGCCTGCCGCTCCGAAGCGGGTGTGTCGCCCGTCCGGACGAGAACCCGGATCTCGGGAAAGGACAGGCCCTCGTGATGCGCCAGCGCCCGGATCTCGGAAAGCGGCCGTTGCAAGTTCCGCTGAACATCGTTGCTGAGGGCTTTGAGCGGCGAGACATACACGACGCGGGTTTGATCGGTCAACCTTCCCGCGGTCCCGTCGCGGACCAGCCGGTCGAGGCCTGCGAGAAACGCGGCCAGCGTCTTTCCCGATCCGGTGGGCGCGGCGATCAGCGTATCGCGGCCTTCCGCGATCGACGGCCAGCCGAGACGCTGTGCGTCGGTCGGGGCCGCAAAGCGCTGCGCGAACCATTTCGTAATGAGGGGATGAAAAGAGGGGTGAGACATAGAGTGATTATAACCCAGAGCGATGGCGGTCCCGCAACCGGAATCGGGAGAAGTTTACGCCCGTTGCTTCTTGAAAATCTCGGCGACGGTCCGGATCGTGTCGGCCTCGGCGGCCGATTTGTCCGGACGGAAACGTTTCACCCGCGCAAACCGAAGCGCCAGGCCGGCGGGATAGCGCGGCGATTCCTGGACGTCGCTGAAGGCGATCTCGACCACCAGCTCCGGGCGGACATGGACCGTCCAGTCGTCGCGGCCGATCTCCAATGCCAGAAGCTTTTCGGTCTGCCACTTCAGCATTTCGTCGGTGAGACCCTTGAAGGTCTTTCCCAGCATGACGAACCGCCCGCTTTCGGGATCCCGCGCGCCCAGATGAAGATTGGAAAGCCGGCCGGATCGTCGGCCGCTGCCCCACTCCGCCGCGAGAACCACCAGATCCAGCGTCTTCACGGGTTTGAGTTTCAGCCAATAAAACCCCCGCTGACCGGCGGTGTACGCTGCGTCCAGCGACTTGGCCATCACGCCCTCATGTCCGGCCTCCAACGCGCGCTTTAAAAATCGCTCCGCCGCCGCGCGGTCCTTCGTTACGACCCTCGGCATGACCGTCCCGTCGGGGATCGTCCCGGACAGGATTTCAAAACGCCGACGGTAGGGCACGGAAACCAGCGGCCCGTCGCCCTCGCGATAGAGACAGTCAAAGAAAAAAGAGGTTAGAGGAAGCTCCCGTCGGATGGACGCGACGTCTTTGATCCGTCCGAACCGCCGCATTGTAATCTGGAACGGCTGTGGCCGCCCGTCCGGCCGGAGCGCGATCGCCTCCCCCTCCAGAACGATCCCGCCGACCGGCAACGCTCGGGTCCATTCGACCACTTCGGGCAGCCGTTCCGTGACGTCTTGGAGTTGCCGGGTAAAGATCCGGACTTCCTCCCCCTTTTTATGGACCTGGATTCGCGCGCCGTCCAGCTTGAACTCGAAGGCGGCCTCGCAAAGCCGTTCCAGCGCCGCTCCGACGTCCTCGGCCGTGTTGGCCAGCATCGGGGCCACCGGAGAGAAAATCCGGAAGGCGATGCGGGACAGTCCGAATGAACCCTCTTCCAACGCGACGCGGGCGATCGTGCCGATGTCGTTTGAAAACATCATGGCCTGCCGGACGTCGGATGAGGAAAGGCCGGAGGCCTTGGCGATCGCTTCCAGCAGAAGGCCTTCCAAGGCCCCCTGTCGGAGCTCGCCGATTAACAGACGCGACAGGAACCGCCGCTCCTCGACATGAGCCCGCTCGAAAAGCGACCGCAGCGTCGCGCTCTTCCGTTCATTCGAGCCGGGGCCCTGATCGGAGGCGATCCGGCTCAAGACCTGATCGATATCCGCCAGCGTCAGCGAGGCGCCCGTCGGGGACGTTTCGACCATCGCCGACTCGATCAATTTCCATCCGACGCCGATTTTCCCCCGGGGGAGACGGCCGCAGAGGTAAAGAGCCGCCAACTCCGTTTCCGCGCCGTGCGTCCGCTTGAGGAAGTCGGCCAGAAGCGCGATCTTCTCATTCTTTCCGGAAACGGATTGAACGCGGGCGATCCGTTCAACTAATTGAGCCAATTCCATGGCACTACTATAAATCGGTGTCGGATCTTTTACAATCGTTTGGACAAATACGGCTATGCTTCCGCAATGATTTGCCACAAGGCGGTTCAATGCCTTATGATAAAGATTCCGTATTGTCTTATTCGAAGCGAGAAGCGATGGAAACCCAGCTCACGGATCTTTCCCAGTTGAAGATCACCCATCACGATGACGGACGTCGGCCCGTTCCCCGGAGGGGGCCCGGGAAGGCCGGATGGATCGCGGTTGCGGTCGCCCTGATCATCGTATCCGTCTTCGCCTCCCGTTTACTCGTCGCCCCGCCGGCCGCGGTCGAGGTGGCGATCGTTTCGACGGTGAATCCGGATCAGCCTACCGTGGTTTTGATCGCCACCGGCTATGCCGTCGCGCAGCGGCGGGCGGCCGTCGCCTCCAAAGGAACCGGCCGTCTGGTGGAATTGAATGTGCGGGAGGGCGACCGGATCAAAAAAGGAGCCGTGATCGGCCGTTTGGAGAGCGCCGACATGTCCGCGGTGCTCGCCCGGGCACAGGCCAACCGGAATGTGGCCGAGTCGGTGCTGGACGAAGCCAGGGCCGAGCTGACCGATGCAACGCTTTCCTACGAACGGAAAAAAAGCCTCATCGCGTCCGGGATGATCCCGCAGGCCGATTTCGAGTCGGCCGAGGCCCGGTATCGCCGCGCGCTGGCCGTCGTCGCTTCGGGCGAAGCCGGGGTGAAGGCGGCCGGGGCCGCGGTACGGTCGGCCGAGGTGGATCTCGAGAACACGATCATCCGCGCGCCGTTCGACGGAACGGTCCTGACCAAAAACGCGGACGTGGGCGAGGTGGTCGCCCCGTTTGGCTCGGCCGTATCGGCCAAGGCGGCCGTCGTCACGATGGCCGATATGGATTCCTTGGAGGTCGAGGCGGACGTTTCGGAATCGACCATCGAAAAGATCCGCGTGGGCCAACGCTGCGAGATCACCCTCGACGCCTACCCGGAAACGAAATACGACGGGATCGTCGAGGCCGTCGTGCCCACCGTAGACCGCGCCAAGGCGACGGTCCTGACCAAAGTCCGGTTCTTAAACAGGGACGACCGCGTCCTGCCCGAGATGAGCGCACGGGTGGCCTTTCTCTCCGGACCCGCGTCGGTGGCGAATCAGAGGCCCGTCATCGCGGTCCCCCCGTCGGCGGTCGTCGCACGGGGCGAACGGCGCATCGTCTTTGCTGTCCGGGGCGACCGCGCGGAGGAGAAACCGGTCGAAGCGGGGGGCGCGGTGGGGAATCTGGTCGAGATTCAAAGCGGCCTCCAGCCCGGCGATCGCGTCGTCCTGAATCCGCCCGAAGGACTTCACGGCGGGGATCGAATACGGATCAAAACCCCGTAAGGATCGTCCGTGTCCGAACCCCTGATCGAGCTGACGCAGGTTTATAAGTCCTACCGGCGGGAGCGCCTCGAAATCCCCGTCCTTCAGAACATATCCCTGACCGTCCCCGAAGGCGAATTTCTGGCGCTGATGGGTCCTTCCGGTTCAGGGAAAACCACGCTTCTGAATCTGATCGCCGGAATCGACCGGCCCGACCGCGGGATGATCCGTGTGGCCGGAACCGAAATCGGCTCGCTGGGGGAATCCGAACTGGCCCGGTGGCGATCCCGCCATATCGGATTCGTTTTTCAGTTATACAATCTTATTCCGGTGCTCACGGCCCTCGAAAATGTGGAACTGCCGTTGTTGCTGACGCCGCTCTCCAGGCGGGAGCGCCGGGAGCACGCCGAGCTGGCCTTAAGCGTCGTCGGGCTTTCGGACCGGATGCGGCACTCCCCCCGTCAGCTTTCCGGCGGACAGGAGCAGCGCGTGGCGATCGCGCGCGCCATCGTGACCGACCCCACGCTTCTGGTGGCGGACGAGCCGACGGGAGATCTGGACAAGACCTCGGCGCAAGAGGTCATGGACCTTCTGGGACGGCTGAACACGGATTTCTCCAAAACGATCGTGATGGTGACACACGATCCGCGCGCGGCGGAGAAGGCCCGGACCGTGAGGAATTTGGACAAGGGGGTCTTGATTTGACGCCATGCAACTCATTCATTTGATCCTCAAGAACCTGTTCCGCCACAAGCTCCGGACGATTCTGACCGTCCTCGGGATCGCGATCGCGATCCTGGCCTTCGGCATGATACGGACCGTGATCGCGATGTGGTATTCCGGCATCGAGGCCTCCTCCCCGAACCGCTTGATCGCCCGGAACGCCATCTCGCTGATCTTCCCCCTTCCGATCGCCTACCGGAACGCGATCGTGGCGGTTCCGGGCGTGTCCGTGGTTTCCTACGCCCAGTGGTTCGGAGGAATCTACATTGACGAAAAACATTCCCAATTCCCGCAGATCGCGGTGGACGCGGCCACTTGGTTCGACGTGGCTCCGGAGAACCGGATTTCGGAGAGCGAGAAGGCCGCCTTCCTACGGGAGCGGAACGCCGCCGTCGTGGGCGTTCAACTCGCACGGCGCTTCGGCTGGAAGATCGGGGACGTCGTCCGGATGCGGAGCATGATCTTCTCCGGGGACTGGGACTTCGTGATCCGTGGAATCTATACCGGGGCCCAAAAATCGACCGATGAGACCTTCTTTTTTTTCCAGTGGCGGTACCTGGACGAGCAGATTCGGCGGCTCGAACCCTGGCGCGCGGGCAACGTCGGCTGGTACGTCGTGAAGATCGCCGACCCGAACCGTTCGGCTTCCATCAGCGAGGCCATCGATCGACGGTTTAAAAATTCCCTGGCCGAGACCCGCACCGAGACGGAACAGTCCTTCGTGCAAGGCTTCATCTCGATGAGCGACGCGATCCTGGTCGCGCTTCGAATCATTTCGTTCGTGATCATCGGCGTGATCCTGGCGGTGCTCTCCAACACGATGGCGATGACGGCCCGCGAACGCCTCTCGGAATACGCCGTGCTCAAGACGCTCGGTTTCGGAGCGCGCCACCTCGTCCTGCTGATCGCGGGAGAGTCCCTGCTGATCGCGCTGATCGGCGGGGCGGCCGGGATTCTGCTGATCGGCCCGATCGTCGACGGGTTCGGTGTTGTGATGACCCTCACGGTGGGCGCGATGTTTCCGATTGTCGGGGTCAGCCCGGTCACGCGGGCGGTCAGCCTCCTGATGGCCCTCGGCGTCGGCCTGGCCGCCGCGATCTTTCCGGCCTGGCGGGCGGCGACGTTGAGAATCGTGGAAGGGTTGAGAAGGGTGGGGTAAAATAGGCCCATCGAGGAACGCACGGCCGACCGCGCCTACGGAAGATCACCATGATCGCCATTCCTTTAGCCTACAGCCTTCGAAACCTCTGGGCCCGTCGCTTGACCACCGTCCTCACGGCGGCCGGGATCGCGATGGTGATCTTTGTGTTCGCGGCCGTCCTGATGCTGGCCTACGGTCTCGAGAAGACGCTGGTGGCGACCGGCGCCGATGACAACGCGATCGTGATCCGACGGGGATCCCAGTCCGAGATGATGAGCCTCATCGACCGCGCCGCGGCGAACATCATTCGATCCCAGCCCGAGATTGCGACGGACCCTCGGGGAAAACCATTGGCCGCCTCGGAGGCGGTGGTTTTGATCGGCAGGCCGAAGCGCGGAACGGGTCAAGAGGCCCATGTCCAGACCCGGGGTATCGCTCCCGAATCGTTTGCGATGCGGCCGCAAGTGAAGCTGGTGGCCGGACGCCTCTTCCGTCCGGGACTGTCGGAGGTAATCGTCGGCGCGGCGGCCGAGCGGCGATTCGAGGGAATGGGTCTGGGCCGGACGATCCGGTTTGCGATGCGGGACTGGACGGTCGTCGGTCTCTTCGAGGCGGAGGGGTCCGGCTTCGAGTCCGAGATTTGGCTGGACTCCGAACAACTGCTCCAGGCATTCCGACGGCCGGTCTTCTCCTCCGTAACCGTCCGGCTTTCGGACCCGTCCGGGTTCGACGCGCTGAAGCAACGGCTGGAGGGAGATCCGCGGTTCAATCTGGAGGTGAAACGGGAAAAGGCGTTCTATGCCGACCAGTCGGCGATGATGACCGGCTTCATTCGGGTACTGGGCCTCTTCGTCACGGTCATTTTCAGCATCGGGGCGATGATCGGGGCCATGATCACCATGTACGCCGCCGTGGCGAATCGCACGACCGAGATCGGGACGCTTCGGGCGCTGGGATTTCCACGCGGCAGCATCCTGCTGGCCTTTCTGGTCGAATCGCTCTTTCTTTCTCTCATCGGCGGCGGCGCGGGGCTCGTGCTCGCCTCGTTGCTTCAAAACATGACCGTCTCGACCACAAACTTCGCCACCTTCTCCGAGCTGGCCTTCCGCTTCGCCCTTTCCCCCGCGATCGCGCTGGAGTCGATCGCCTTCGCCCTCGTCGTGGGGTTCTTGGGCGGCTTCCTCCCCGCCGTCCGGGCCGCCCGGCAGAACATTCTCCAGTCGCTCCGGGCCGCGTAGTCGGGCCCGGCCGGAGAGACGAGCCGGATGGATGCGCAAGAAACCGGGTCTTGACAAATAACCGCGCGGTCTGATACATTGCTTTGCATACCAACTGGTAGGTATACAACAGGCTTTGAGATGAAAACGGCCCAGACGCGGGCTCCCGCCCGCGAAAAACTACTCGACGCGGCCCAACGGCTGATGCTGGCCAAAGGCTATCCCGCGACCACGGTCGACGAGATCTGCGCGGCGGCGAGGTTGACGAAAGGGAGCTTCTTCCATTATTTTGAAAGCAAGGAGGACCTGGGCAAAGCGCTTCTGAACCGCGATGACTCCTCCGGGCAGCGGATGGGACGGGACGCCCTCCTCGCAAGAAAGCGCGATCCCCTGGAACGGGTCTACGATTATCTGGATTTCGCCGCCCGGCGGTACCAAAGTCCGCCCGGTCGGAACGGCTGCCTGTTGGGAAACTTCGCCCAGGAGCTTTCGGATACGCACCCGGCAATCCGGGCGTTGTGCGCCGAGCGCTTCGACGAGTGGGCCGCGACGCTCAAGCGGGCCTTGGATGAAGCCAAGATGACGCATCGGCCGAGGGCCGCCCTGGACACCCGGAGTCTGGCCGAGCATTTCATCGCCGTCCTGGAGGGCTCGCTCATTCTGGGGAAGGCGCATCGGGACATGAGAATCGTCCGGAAGAATCTGCGCCATTTTAAACGGTACCTGAAGACGATTTTTCAAGAATGAATCGAGCACGAATACGATGAAGGGAAGGAGAACCGCCGATGAAATCCGCACTCGAATGGATATCACAAAACGAATCGAACGGAAATCTCGAAACCGCCGAAAGGTTTCCGCAGGAATCGTCGCCCGTTTCGGATGACCCTCTGCTGGACGCCTATTCGCAGGCGGTGATCGCCGCCGCCGAGAGGGTCAGTCCCTCGGTCGTCAATATTGAAGTCCATCAAACGCCGAGGGACAGGCAATTGATTGATCCCCGCCGCCCGCGGGAGCCCCGGGGTACCGGATCGGGTTTCATCTTTACGAAGGACGGCCTGATCCTGACGAACAGCCACGTGGTGCACCGGGCGGCCGACATCGAAGTGACGCTCTCGGATGGTCGGCGCTTTGTAGCCGACGTGGTGGGCGACGATCCCGGAACGGACTTGGCCGTGATCCGAATCACGGCGCCCAACCTGACTCCCGCCCGGCTCGGCGAATCGAAAACGATCCGGCCGGGCCAATTGGCGATCGCGATCGGCAACCCCTACGGTTTTCAGACAACCGTCACGGCCGGTGTGGTCAGCGCGCTCGGCCGTTCCCTGCGTTCCCGATCCGGACGGCTGATCGACGACGTGATCCAGACGGACGCCGCGTTGAACCCGGGCAACTCGGGCGGGCCGCTCGTAAACTCCCGCGGCGAGGCGATCGGCGTCAACACAGCCGTGATCATGGGCGCGCAGGGGATTTGCTTTGCGATCGGAATCGACACGGCCAAGTTCATCGCGGCCCGTCTGATCAAGGACGGCCGGGTCCGCCGGGGCTACATCGGCGTGGCCGGCCAGAACGTGCCGCTGCACCGACGCCTCGTGCGATTCCACAACCTGCCGGTCGAGAGCGGCGTGCTCGTCGTCTCAATCGAGCCGGAAAGTCCCGCCCGCCGGGCCGGACTGACCGAGGGGGACCTGATCATCGGTTACGACGGGCGGCCGATCAGGGGGATCGACGACCTTCACAAGGTCCTGACCGAAAAACAGGTCGGGGTGAAGGCGCCCTTGACGATCCTCCGTCGCACCGACAGGATGACGCTCGATATCGTGCCGGAGGAATCCAAAACCGAAACGGAGCCGTGACGCGACGGGATGGGCCGTGTCGCCTCACCGGCGAAAGGAGGTTGTCATGAAATCGTTGCCTCGAAAAATCGAAACGATCATCGAGCCGGAAACGGTCATGGAGGGCGCGGGCGTCCGGCTCAAACGCAGCATTGCGACGCGAAGGCTGGATTATCTCGACCCCTTCCTGCTGCTCGATCACTTTGCGTCCGCCAACGCCCGTGATTATGAGGCCGGATTCCCCCTCCATCCTCACCGAGGAATCGAAACGGTCACCTACGTGCTGAGGGGGGAAGTGCGGCACCGGGACACCCTCGGAAACTCCGGAAGCATCGGGGCCGGGGACGTTCAGTGGATGACGGCCGGCCGCGGCATCATGCACGAGGAAATGCCGCAGGTGCGTCCCGAAGGAATCGCCGGATTCCAACTCTGGGTGAATCTGCCGGCGAAGCTCAAGATGACCCCGCCGCGCTACCAGGACATCCGTTCCGGCGAGATTCCTGAAATCGAAAAAGAAGGCGGGGCGAGGCTCCGGGTCATTGCGGGCACGGTGGGCGTGGTCCAGGGACCCGTCACCGGTATCGCCGCGGATCCCACTTACATCGATGTCTTCGTTCCCGCTCATGCCTCGTTCCGTCAGCCGATCGCACGGGGACACACGGCATTTACCTACGTTTTTGAAGGCGAGGCCAAATTCGCCGGTGAGGATCAGCAGGATGGAACCCCGATTTCCAACCCGCGACTGGTCGTCCTGGCCGACGGCGATTACGTAAAGGTGATCACGGGCGAGACCCCGGTCCGGTTTCTGTTGGTTTCGGGAAAACCGCTGCACGAGCCCATCGCGCGGTACGGCCCGTTTGTGATGAACACAAAAGAAGAGATCGAGCAAACGCTTCGCGAACTCCGTGAGGGAACGTTCGTCACGACTTGATCGGATAAAGCCAAAAGGAGAATGCCATGTATGCCATTACAGGAGCCACGGGGAATACGGGGCGGCGGATCGCGGAGACCCTCCTATCCAATGGAAAAAAGGTCCGGGTGATCGGGCGGGATGCTGCGCGATTGAAACCGCTCGTTGAGAAAGGCGCCGAACCGCTTACCGGGTCTCTGGAAGACGCCGCGGCAATGACCCGCGCCTTCGCCGGCATGAAGGCGGTCTACGCCATCATCCCGCCGAACCCCGCGGCCAAAGATCTGCGAGCTTACCAAAACCAGGTCGGCGAGGCGCTGGGAGCGGCCATCGCAAACGCGCGCGTTCCGCACGTCGTCAACTTGAGCAGCATCGGCGCGCATCGGTCCGACAAGGTCGGGCCGGTGAACGGACTCTACGATCAGGAGCAGCGTCTGAACAAATTAAACGAGGTCCATGTCGTTCACCTTCGGCCCGGCTATTTCATGGAAAACCTTTTCTGGAACATCGACATGATTAAAACCATGGGGATCAACGGCAGCCCGCTAAAACCGGACCTTCCCGTTACGATGATCGCGACCCAGGATATCGCGGCCGAGGCCGCGAGGCTGCTTCTGGATCTGAAATTCACCGGAAAATCGGTGAAGGAGCTGCTGGGCCAGCGGGACGTCTCGATGGCCGAGGCCACCCGGGCCCTTGGAAAGGCGATCGGCAAACCGGATCTCAAGTACATCCAGTTCCCTTACGAAGAGGCCGAGAAGG
The DNA here is from genome assembly GCA_035517655.1 of Nitrospiria bacterium. Lineage (NCBI taxonomy): Bacteria > Pseudomonadati > Nitrospirota > Nitrospiria > Nitrospiria bacterium. The sequence continues at coordinate 14,761 of DATIYJ010000035.1, forward strand.
CGATGCTCGGGATGGGTCTGTCCGTTAGCGTTGTGAAAAATTACATCGAGATGTACCGCGCCTTCAACGACGGCATCGTCCGATCGACCGAGAACCGCTCGACGGCCAACACGTCGCCGACCTCGATCGAGGAATTTGCAAAACAGTTCGCGGCCGCCTACAAGGGCGCGGCGCATTAAGGAGGACGGTTCGATGACGCGCGCGATTCTGATCGATCAATACGGCGGTCCGGATGTCCTTCAATGGAAGGAGGTTCCGGTGTCCGCCCCCGGTCCCGGCGAAGCGCTCGTGCGACAGACCGCGGTCGGCGTCAATTTCATCGATATTTACCACCGCCGCGGCCTCTATCCGCTTCCCTCATTGCCGGCCGGCATCGGGTCGGAGGCGGCCGGGCGGGTCGAGGCCGTCGGGCCGGGTGTTGTCGAAGTGGCGGAGGGCGACCGCGTGGCGTATGCCGGCGGCCCGATAGGGGCCTACAGCGAGGCCCGGGTGATGCCGGTGCACCGCCTCGTGAAACTGTCCGACGGCGTCTCGGACCGGCAGGCCGCGGCGATGATGCTCAAGGGGATGACGGCCGAGTATCTCCTCCGCCGGGCGTTTACCGTCAAACCCGGCGACACGATCCTCATCCATGCCGCCGCGGGCGGCGTGGGGACGATCGCTTGCCAATGGGCCAAACGACTCGGCGCAAAGGTGATCGGCACGGTCGGAACCCGAAAGAAGGCCGAGATCGCATCGGCCCATGGTTGCGACCACGTGATCGTGACGGAAGAGGAAGACTTCGTCGCGCGGGTGCGCGAGGCCACCCGCGGCGAGGGCGTCCCGGTGGTGTATGATTCCGTCGGGCAGGACACCTTCATGCGCTCGCTGGACTGCCTGGGGCCGCGAGGCCTGCTGGTCAGCTACGGACAGTCATCGGGAATGGTCCCGCCGCTGGACATCACGATCCTGTCGGCGAAGGGGTCCCTGTTTCTCACCCGGCCGACATTGGCGCACTACACCGGGAAGCGCGAAGAATTATTGGCGAGCGCCGCGGCGCTGTTCGACGCAGTGCTCCACGACGGCGTGAAGATCGAGATCGGCCAGACCTACCCGCTCCAGGATGCCGCGAAGGCGCATGCCGATCTCGAAGCGCGCAAAACAACCGGGTCGACCGTTTTGATTCCGTGATGGGCGGATCCGCGGACGGCCGTTCATCACACTCGCTTCGTACCATGAAACAACCCAAGCGCAGACGCTGCTGGAACAGCACCAACCTCCTTCTGCTGGATTATCACGACAACGAGTGGGGCGCTCCCGCGCGGGACGACCGGCTCCTTTTCGAGCACCTGATTTTGGGAGGATTTCAGGCCGGGCTCTCGTGGGGCATGATCCTCAACAAGCGGGAAAACTTCCGCAAGGCCTTTGCGGCTTTCGATCCCCGCCGGGTCGCCGGGTTCAAGGAACGGGAGATCCGAAGGCTCCTCTCGGATCCGGGGATCGTCCGGAACCGCGTGAAAATTCAAGCCGCGATCGGAAACGCCCGGGCCTTTATCCGGGTCCAGATGGAATTTGGGAGTTTCGCCAACTACGCCTGGGATTTCATCGGCGGGAAACCGATCCGCAAAAAACATCCCGGCGGAGACCTCCCCGCACGCACGCCGGAGTCGGATGCCTTCTCGGAGGATTTAAAGACCCGCGGCTTCCGGTTCGTCGGCTCGACGATCGTCTACGCCTTCATGCAGAGCGTGGGACTGGTGAACGACCACCGCGCGGGATGCTGGAGATTGAAAAACAAGGACGGTTGAGTCACGAATGTTGATATTGCATCCTCCCGAAGCCCCCTGCCCCGAAAAGCCCTGATGACCATTCAACCGGCAATCTATAGTCTTAACGGTTTGATCGGGGTGAGAACCGCGGCGGGATCTTTCTTCCAGACCGACGGATCGGCGTCGACATAGAGTTCCACCTCGTTGCCGTCCGGATCGAGCAGATACAGGCTCTGGCTCACGGTATGATCGCTCGCGCCGGTGATCGTCACGCCGGCTTTCTGCAACTCCTTCAACGCCGCACGCAGTTCCTCCATCGAATCACCGATCTTGATCCCGATGTGGTAAAGCCCGACCCGGTGGCCCGTCAAGGGACCCGGCGCCTCGCCGACTTCGATGAACAGAAACTCATGGTGCGTCCGGCCGGAGGTCAGCGCGGCCGCTTGACCGTCGAAAACCCGGCCGACCTCGCGGAATCCCAGCAGGTCGCGGTAGAAGGCCAGCGATCGTTCGAGGTTCTTCACATAGAACACCACATGTCCGAGATAATGCGCTTTCATGGTTTCCAACCTCCGTGGCTCGGTCTTTTCGCTTTGTTACTATAAACGCGCGCGGGCCTTCCGGGCAAGGAAAACCGAAAATGATGTTCCTGCGGACCCCTTCCACGGCGGCTTGCGCCGGTGCCCCGCGGATGAAAATGGTTGAAGCGAGGACATGCGTCAGGTATGATTGTTTTTTGTCGTTTGTCGATCATAATCCGAAACCCTTTGGGAAAAAATGACACCGAGAGACCCCATCATCGAAGCGCGCGCGGTGGAAAAGATTTTCGTTCAACCCGACGGTCACAAGATCCAGATCATCGCACCGACGGATCTGGTCATCTATCCGGATCAAATCGTCGCCTTGCTCGGTCCTTCCGGATCGGGAAAGTCCACCTTGCTTCGCATCCTGACCGGGCTCGTGCCGCCGTCCGCGGGCGAGTTGTTCTGGCACGGCCGTCCGTTCAACGGCCAGATCCCGAATGTGTCCATTGTCTTTCAGAGCTTCGCGCTCTTCCCTTGGCTCACGGTGCTGGATAACGTGGAGGCTCCGCTTCAGGCGCGCGGGGTCCCGGTCGCTGAACGCCACAGGCGCGCGTTGAAGATTCTGGACACCGTCGGCCTGGATGGATTCGAGGCGGCTTACCCGAAGGAGCTCTCCGGCGGCATGAAACAGCGCGTGGGCTTTGCACGGGCTCTGGCCGTGGAACCGGAGCTGCTCTTCATGGACGAACCGTTTTCAGCGCTGGACGTCCTGACGGCCGAAAACCTCCGCGGGGAACTGTTGGAGCTGTGGCTCAGCAAGAAAATGCCGACGCGCGCAATCTTCTTCGTCACGCACAACATTGAGGAGGCGATGTTGCTGGCCGACCGCATTATCGTGCTCGACCGAAATCCCGCGCGGGTCCGAGAAGATTTTGAGGTAAGCCTGGCGCGCCCGCGCAATCGCCAGGCCGAGCGGTTCGTCGAGCTGGTGGACTATGTCTATAAAGTATTGACCCAGCCGAAACTGGAACACACGTTGCCCCTTCCCGGAGCCAAGCCGGTTACGGAGGGCGAGCCGTCCCCCGGCAAGTACCCGATGCTGCCGCACGCCCGGCCGGGCGGCATCGCGGGATTGCTCGAGCTCCTGCTCGATCGCGGAGGACGGGATGATCTCTACCACCTGGCCGAAGAACTGGTCATGGAGGTGGATCAACTGCTGCCGATTATCGAAGCGGCCGCGCTGCTGCATTTTGCCCGCTTGCAGGAGGGCGACGTGCAGGTCACACCCGAAGGCCGCACCTTCGCCGAGGCCGACATCCTCACGCGCAAAGTCCTTTTCCGGAAGGCCGCGCTCCAACACGCCCTCCTCCTTCGTCAGGTCGAACGGGCCCTCAAGGCCCGATCCGACCACACGCTGCCGGATGACTTTTTTCGGGACATCCTCGATGAACACTTCAGCGAAGAAGAAACGCAACTACAGCTTGAAACCGCGATTCACTGGGGACGTTATGCCGAGATCTTCGACTACGACGCGAATCGTAAAAGGCTTTTTTTGACCGAAGCATAGCACCGGATGGAACGGGAACGATTTCGCACTCGACCCCAACGTAACGGCAGCCGATGACCAAGCCGATCTTGGACAGAGCCATCTTCCACGAACGCACGGGACCATTCCTCATCGATGTCCTGATTTTCGGCGGGGTGATGGCGGGCTTCTACGGTCTTCTCATGATCGCCCAGACATGGTTCGGACCGTTCCGGCCCACGGTCGCGATTTCTCGAAATCCTTGGACCCTCCCCGCGTACGCCGGCTATTCGCTGTTGCGCATGCTTCTCGCGTATGGTCTCAGTCTCCTCTTCTCAATCGTGTACGGCTATATCGCCGCATACAACGCGAAGGCCGAACGTTTTATGATCCCGCTGCTGGACATTCTGCAGTCCATCCCCGTGCTGAGCTTCCTGCCCGGCGTGGTCCTGGCCATGGTGGCCCTCTTTCCCAGTCACCAGTTCGGTCTCGAGCTGGGCTCGATTCTGCTCATTTTCACCGGCCAGGTCTGGAACATGACCTTCAGTTTCTATGCCTCACTCAAAGGCATCCCGCAAGAGCTTCGCGAAGCCGCCCGCGTCTATCGTTTCAATGGGTGGCAGTGCTTCACGCAACTTGAATTGCCCTACGCGGCCATCGGGCTCATCTGGAATTCCATGATGTCGGTGGCGGGAGGGTGGTTCTTCCTGATGGCCTGTGAGATGTTTGTGCTGGGGGAGCGCGACTTCCGACTGCCCGGCTTGGGTTCCTATTTGCAAACGGCGGCGAGCGCGGGGGATACCCGCGCCATCGCGTGGGGGCTCGGCGCGATGATCAGCATCATCGTCTTGCTGGATCAACTCCTCTGGCGTCCGGTGATCGCTTGGGCAGAGAAGTTCAAATTGGAACAGGTCGAGAGCGGAAGGGTTCCGCGACCGGCCGTGCTGAGGTTCCTGCGCCGGTCATCCGTGCTGACCTACCTCAAGCGCAGGGCATTCGATCCGGGAAGCGAACGGTTGGGGCTGTATTTTGCGCGACACGCCGACCGACCGGCCACGTCCCTTCCCCTGTCGGCATGGCGGATTTGGAGAGATCGGATTCTCGTTTTCGTGTTGCTGGCCGCGGTGGGCTATGGGATTACGCGTGGGGGTCTGATGCTGACCGGGCTCACCCGCCCCGAGATCGCGGAGATCGTGCGCGGGACGGGGGCGACCCTGCTTCGGGTCATGGCGGCGCTGTTCATCGGGGCGGCCTGGACGATTCCCGCGGGCGTTGCCATCGGTTTCAACCCACGCCTGGCCCGCGTGGCCCAGCCACTGGCACAGATTGCAGCCTCCGTTCCGGCCACGGCGCTCTTTCCGGTGGTGTTACTTGTGCTGATTCATGCGGGTGGCGGATTGGGCATCGGGTCGGTGGTGTTAATGTTGCTGGGCACTCAGTGGTATATCCTTTTCAATGTGATTGCCGGGGCGATGGCCATTCCGAACGACCTCAAAGAAGCGGCGAGCGTTTTTCGGTTGGGAAACGCGGACCGCTGGCGGCGGCTGATTCTGCCGGGTATTTTCCCTCATCTCATCACCGGATTGGTGACCGCCGCCGGAGGCGCGTGGAACGCCAGCATCGTTGCCGAATATTTTCATTTCAAGGGCCAGATCCTCATGACCACGGGCCTGGGCGCCACCATCAGCCAAGCCACGGATAAGGGCAATTTCGATCTTTTACTGGCTGCAACAATCGTCATGTCCATCATGGTTGTAATGATCAACCGCCTGGTGTGGCGAAGGTTCTACCGGCTGGCCGAGACACGATTCAAGCTGGAGACCTGAAAATGCATCCCTCAAAAGCGCCCGTTTTAAAATCGCGGCTCATTCTTGCATGGCCGGATTCGGCTCCTCCACTTCGAATCCCAAGTCCTTGATCATCCGCCAGGCATCCTCCGGTTTTTGGCCCGGAGTCGTAAGGTAGCCGCCGACGAAAAGCGAGTCGCCGATATAAAGCGCCTGGGCCTGGAGCGACCGCAGGCTGTGCTCGCGGCCGCCCGCGATCCGAATCTCGGTCTTCGGATGGACGAACCGGAAGAGCGAAAGGATCTTGAGGCATCGCGCCGGGGCCGGGGGTGTCCGTGCGCCCAACGGCGTGCCCTCGACGGGATGCAGAAAGTTGATCGGGATGGAATCGGGTCCGATTTCACGTAGCGCGAAGGCCAGATCGATCAGGTCGTCGTCCGCCTCTCCCATTCCGGCGATGCCGCCGGAGCAGAGTTCCAGACCGGCTTCGCGAGCGTTCCGGAGCGTGTCGACCCGGTCCCGGTAGGTATGGGTCGTGCAAATTTCTTTGTGGAAGCCTTCGCTCGTGTTCAGGTTGTGATTGACCCGGTCCACGCCGGCTTCTTTCAGGATCCTCGCGTCGTCCGGCGTGAGAAGTCCCAGCGAGCAGCAAAGCGCAAGCGGCGTTTCTTGTTTGATGGTCCGGACGGCCGACGCGATCTCGGCCATTTCCCTGGGGCGCGGCCCGCGGCCGGAGATCACGATGCAGTACCTTAAGGCTTTGGCCGCAACGGCGCGTCGGGCGCCGTCCAAAATCTCCTCTTTCGAGAGGAGCGGATAGTGATCGATATCGGCCTTCGAACTGCGCGATTGGGAACAGTAATGGCAGTCCTCCTCACAGAGACCGCTTTTCGCGTTGATCAGCATATGGAGTTTGACCCGGCGGCCCGAATTCGCGAACCGGACCCGCCAAGCGGCCTGGATAAGGTCCGGCAATTGGTCATCGGACGCTTTCAACACGGTCCGGGCTTCTTCCCGCGTCGGACATTCTCCACGCAGGGCTTTATCCGCTAGGATTTGGAACATCGTTCATCCTCCTCTCGTTTTCAACCTTCTTTGAACATTCGGATCGGGGTCGTGATGGAACGATCACCGGCGCACTACACGGGCTCCGCCTTGCGGATAATACGGGAAGGGGACCATTCGCGCATGATGGGCGAGGCCTCATAACTGTTCCAATGACCGCAGCGGGGACAACGTCCGGACCACTGATGCGCGTGATAATCACAGAGGGGACAGTAATAGGGAACCAGCACGCGCTTTCGGAGACCGAGGGCTTTTTTAAACTCGTCCACCGCGGCATCCACGTTTCCTTTTCGAAGATATAGATTCCCCAGAAGCTTGTGAAGGTCGGGCATCTTCTCGTGGCCGGGATCCAAGGCGGCCAGAACCTCGAACGCCTCGTCCACCATCTCAAGGCGGTAGTAAAGTTTTCCAAGATAAAACCGGAGAATCAGATTGTCCGGCTCCCGGTTGACGGCCTCCTGGTACAGGTTGAGAACCCTCGCCGGTTGGTCCAGCTCCAGGTAAAGATCCTCCAAACGATGAAGCAGGAGAATGCTGGAAGTCATCTCATAGGCTTTTTGCCAAAGCTCGCCGGCATCCTTCAACTTGCCTTCGTCCACCAGAATCTCTCCCAAACCCATATAGCCCGGGATGAAACCGCGGTTCAACTTGATCGCCCCCCGGAAATAGCGCCGGGCACGGTCCCGCTCACCCTTTTCGAGCAGCTGGCGGCCGATCTCATACTTGATTCCTTCAAACCACAATTGCTCGTTCTTCAACTCTTCCGGACGCAGCGACCCCTGAAGGATCTTCTCCTGGACGTCATGGGCTTCCTCCCAACGGGACAGCTTTACGAACAGATCCCGAAGGCGGATAAAAACCGTCAGACCGCTCCCGGCTTGCCGGCGCATCTCCTGAAGCAGTTGCACCGATTCGTCCAACCGTTTGGATTCCTCCAGATCCTTGGCCAGGGCCAGGAGGATTTCCATGTTGTTTTCTTCCAGGTTCCGGGCTTTGCGGTGGAGTCGGATCGCCTCGGTCGCGTTCCCCTGAGCGCGGTACAGATTTCCCAGGCGGAGGAGGGCCGGAACATGATTGGGATTCAACAGGAGGATCTTTTGAAACAGGCCGACCGCATCTTCAAATCGTTTCGAGATTTTCGCGTTGACCGCCAATTGCAGCAACTCATGGATTCGCTCATCCCGCTGCTTGGTCCTCGCCTGCCGCCAGCCGCGGAACAGGTGTTTGATCTCGGCAAAGCCGGCCGCGACGATGGCCAACAACCCGCCGAGGGCCATCGACATCAGGACCAGTGCCACGGTTGGAACATCCAGAAAAAGTTCGGGAGAGAGACGGAGGGTCGTATGACCGGGGTTAAAATAGGCCAGCCACGCCACGCAGGCGGTCAGAATGACAAAGCCCAGACTCAAAACAATTAAACGCATACATCAGCCTTTGTTCGCGCGCAGCCTGCCTCCTTCTTTAGCTGCCTTCAGCTTGCTGACCTGTGGTTCAAGCCCGTTCGGTAGCTCTCGCTTCAAATCCAACCGGGGCGCATCACCCCACAGTCGCTCCAGGGCGTAAAAAGACCGGACATCCTCCTTGAAGATATGGACGAGGATGTCGCTGTAATCCATCAGGATCCAGCGGCCGGTTTCCTCACCCTCCGTACTGTAAAGATGGCAGCCTTGCCGGGACAGTGTATCGTCGATATGGTCTCGAATCGCCCGGACCTGCCGATGCGATTCGGCCGAACAGATGACGAAATACTCCGCGACCGTCGTCAACCCGCCGACCTTGAACACGATCAGATCGGATGCCTTCTTTTCCAAAGCCGCCTGGGCTGCCCGCAGGCTTTTTTCTCGAGAGTTGACCGTCGATGCTCCGATTGATCCTGAACCTTTTTTCAGGATGAGTGGGCGGTGCGTTCATATAAACGATGTTTCATTATATAGGATTCGACGAGGGGTGGCAAGAGGTTTTTGATCCGTTTTCCGCCGCAAAGATGATCCCGAATCTGGGTCGCCGAAACGTCATGGGCCTTCACGCGCATCAGGATCAGCCGCGTGTCGGGTGTCAGGGGAAGTTCGTACCGGCGACGGCGCCCCTGATCCAATTCCCGCAGAGGTTTCGGGTCGGCGTTGCCCGGAATATCCAACCGGGGCAGGTCGGCGAAAAGGAACCCCGGACGGGACACCACGACCAGATGGCATCGCGCCTTAAGCTCGTCCGGCGAGCGCCAGGTGTGAAATTCCATGAAGGCGTCCAGCCCCAGAATCAAGTAGAACTCGGTCCCTTTGGGGTAATTCCGTTCCAGCACCCTGACGGTTTCAATCGTATAGGATTTCCCCCGGCGCCTCACCTCCAGATCGGACACCTCCAGATCGGGATGCGCCCGGACCGAAAGACGGACCATATCAAGGCGGTGTTTGGCCGGAGGAATTTTGCTCCCTGTTTTGTGCGGAGGCCGGCCGGCCGGGATGAGAAGGACGCGGTCCAGACCGATCGCTTTTCGGACGCCCTCCGCGATCGCCAGATGGCCGCGATGAATGGGATTGAATGTTCCGCCGAAGATGCCGACGCGCAACGGCCTTGTCATTCCCTCAATTGCCCTTCGCCCAGGACGATGTACTTGGTGGTGGTGAGTTCTTCAAGGCCCATCGGTCCGCGGGCATGGATCCGGCTGGTCGAGATCCCGATCTCGGCTCCGAGTCCGAACTGGTATCCGTCGTTCAGCCGCGTGGATGCGTTGACGAAGACGGCGCAGGCGTCCACTTCGTTTAGGAACCGCCGGGCCCGGACGTAATCACGCGTGACGATCGCCTCGGAATGTTGGGAGCCGTAGCGGGCGATATGCTCCATCGCTTCGTCCAGGCTTTTCACGATTTTCACCGATAGAATCAGGTCCAGATATTCGGTCGTCCAGTCCTCCTCGTCCGCTTCCTTGATTCCGGAAATGATCGCGCGCGTCTTGGAGCAACCGCGGACCTCGACCCCGGCATCCTGAAGGGCCCGGATCATCCCGGGCAAAAAGGCCGGCGCGACGTCTTCATGCACGAGCAGGGTCTCCATGGCGTTGCAGGTCCCCGGCCGCTGGACCTTGGCATTGAAGCAGATCGCCCGGGCCATCGAAAGATCCGCGCCCTCGTCCACATAGGTATGGCAGAGCCCTTTGTCGTGCTTGATGACCGGAATGCGGGAATGTTCCGTCACGGTCTTCATCAGGGCCTCCCCGCCGCGGGGGATGATCAGGTCAATCAGCGCATCCAGTTTCAGCATCTCCATCACGGCCTGTCGGTCCGGACTGTCCAGAAAGGCCACGCAACCCTCCGGCAGCCCGCTGGCGGCGCCGGCCGTGGATAAAATCTGAACGATCGCCGCGTTGGAATGGACCGCCTCGGAACCGCCGCGAAGCACCACGGCGTTGCCGGCCTTGAGGCAGAGACCCGCGGCGTCGGCCGTGACGTTGGGCCGCGATTCGTACACGATTCCGATCACTCCGATCGGAACGCGGACGCGACCCACCTGCATCCCGTTCGGCCGTCGGACCATTTTAATCACCTCGCCGACCGGATCGGGCAACGTCGCCACATCGTGAAGGCCCGCCGCCATTTCGCCGATCCGCTTCGTGTTCAGCGTCAACCGATCGACCATGGCTCCGGGAAGACCCCGTCGGTCGGCCTCCTGCAAATCCTTCGCGTTGGCTGAAAGAAGCGCCGAGGCTTGGTCCACCAGCGCGTCGGCCATTTTAAGAAGCGCGGTGTTCTTGACGGTCGAGGATACCGCGGCCAACTTCCGAGCCGCCGTCTTCGCCCCTCGTGCCTTCTCGGTTACATAGGAACGGATATCCATGTTTTACCCCTCAGGGGCAGACCGCCGTGTCTGCCCGGAATGAACAGCGGGCGAACCCGCAGGTTCGCCCCTACAATATTACAAGATTGTCCCGATGAATCACTTCATCGTAATCGTTCCGTCCCAGGATCTTGGCGATCTCCGCCGTCTTGGCCCCTTTGATCTTTTCGACATGGTCGGACGAATAGTTAACCAACCCCTTGGCCACTTCCCGCCCTTTCGAATCGATACAGGTCACGGCGTCCCCGGCCTGAAAGCGGCCCTCCACCCGGACGATCCCGGAAGGGAGAAGACTCTTCCCCTTCGCCGTCAAAGCCTCCACCGCGCCGGCGTCGAGGGACAATCGTCCCTTGGTCCGGCTCGTGAAGGCAATCCAATGTTTCCGGCTGTTCCGCCGGCCGCGCGACGGAAGAAACAACGTTCCGACCGGATTCCCTTTCAGGATCTCGGTCAACACACCGGACTTCCTCCCGCTGGCGATCACGGTCGGCACACCGTAGGTCGCCACGTCCCGCGCCGTCTGAACCTTGGAGCGCATGCCGCCGGTTCCCTCCCGCGTCGTGGTATCCCTGGCGAGACGCTCCGTCTCCGAATCGACTTGGTTGACGACCGGGATGAGCCGCGCATCGGGATGGAGACGCGGATCATCCGTAAACAGGCCCTCCACATCGGAAAGAATCACCAGCAGCTGCGCGTCTATCAGGTGGGTCACCAAACCGGCCAGGTTGTCGTTGTCCCCGAACCGGATCTCTTCCACCGCCACCGTGTCGTTCTCATTGATCACCGGGATGACGCCGTACTCCAGCAGCGTCGTGAGCGTGTTGCGTGAATTCAAGAATCGTTTTCGATCGGCGAGGTCTTCCTGGGTTAAAAGGACCTGGGCCACCTTCAACCCTTGTGCCTCAAAAGCCTTCTCGTACGCCCAGATCAACCGGCTCTGACCGACGGCGGCGGCGGCCTGCTTGACCGGCAGGCTCTTGGGTCGCTGCTTGATTCCCAGTTTCTCCAGACCGGACAGAATCGCGCCGGATGAGACGATCACGATCTCATGTCCCTGCCTCTGGAGGTGGGCCATCTCGTGAGCCAGCGCCTCCAAGCGATGAGGGTCCAGGCCGTGATCCCTGGAGGCGATCAGGCTGCTCCCGATCTTCACAACGAACCGTTTGACGGCTTGGATGAGGGTCCCCGAATTCGCGTCCATTAGACCTTCTCGGATGACGTCATGCCGCCCGGAACCCGGATTCGCGACGCCCGAACCCGGTCGCCAAGAAATCGCACCAGATCGGGAATCCCCCGACCGGTGACGGCCGACACGGGCAGGCAGTGATATTTTTTCCGACGACAATAAACGACGAGGCTCTTGAGCCGGCCGCCGTCTCCCTGAATGTCCAGCTTGGTGGCCGCAACCGCGAAAGGCTTTTCCACCAGTTCCGGATTGTACGCCTTCAACTCCCGACGGAGAATCTCGAAACTTTCCACCGGCTCTTTCTCGGCCGACTCCCCGACGTCGATCAAGTAGAGGAGAAAGACGTTTCGTTCGATATGCCGGAGGAATTGAAGGCCCAATCCCTTTCCGGTGTGGGCCCCTTCGATCAAACCGGGGATATCCGCCACCACAAAGCTTCCGCGGTCCTCATCGGTCACCACCCCGAGCTGCGGGGCAAGGGTCGTGAAAGGATACGCGGCGATCTTGGGCCGGGCCGATGAAATCCTCGAGATCAGCGTGGACTTTCCGGCGTTGGGAAAACCGACCAGCCCCACATCCGCCAGGAGTTTGAGTTCCAGCACCAGCCAGCGTTCTTCACCGGGGCGCCCCTTTTCCGCACGGCGGGGCGCACGATTCGTGGAAGTCGCAAAGGCCGCGTTGCCTCGCCCGCCCCGGCCGCCTTTGGCCACAATATGCTCCTGGCCCTCGTCCGTCAGATCCGCCAGTTGCTCCCGGGTCTCGGCATCCCGGATGACTGTCCCGCACGGCACCGAGATGATCAGCGGCGGACTGTTGCGGCCGTGGCAATCCTTGCCCTGACCGTGCTCGGCGTGCGGAACCAGGTAGTGCTGCTGGTATCGCAGATCCAAAAGCGTACGAAGTTGGCCGGTGGCTCGAAGAAGGATATCCCCTCCGTTTCCGCCGTCGCCGCCGTTGGGCCCCCCCCGCGGAACGTATTTCTCCCGTCGAAAGCTGACGCAACCGTCGCCGCCGTCTCCGGCCTTAACGAATATTTTGACCTGATCGACAAACACAACGGCAACGATGAGTCCTGTTCGGTGAAATGGGGAGGGTCCGAGCCGGAGAACGACCCGCAATCAAAAAATCCAGTGCAGGCCCGAGCAGGCTACCATGGCGGATGGAAATCGGCCGTGCGGTCTATCGTGCCGGTTCCGGTACCGGATAGATGCTGATTTTTTTGCGATCCCCGGTCCGGCTTTCAAACTTGACCACGCCGGTGATTTTGGCAAAGAGCGTGTGATCGCTTCCGGTCCCCACATTAAATCCGGGATGGAACCGGGTTCCCCGTTGCCGGACGAGGATGGTTCCGGCCGGCACGACTTGCCCGCCGAATGCTTTAACGCCGAGGCGCTTGGACTGACTGTCGCGGCCGTTTTGAGTGGAACCCTGTCCTTTTTTATGTGCCATTGTTTAAAACTCCTCTGCCGGTCAGGCCGACTGGATCTCGGTGATCTTGAGCCGTGTAAAGATCTGCCGATGCCCCTTCGTCCGTCGGTAGTTTTTCCGTCTCATTTTTTTAAAGACAACCACCTTGGCTTGGCGACCCTGGGCCACTACCTCGGCTTTAACCACCGCGCCCGGAACGACCGGGGTCCCGATTCGGGTTCCCGTTTCCGCCTGCGTCATGAAGACACGGGAAATGGAAACGGTGTCACCCACCTTCCCTTCCAGCGCCTCGACCTCCACGGTTTCACCCGGGGCCACTCGGTACTGCTTCCCACCCGTTTCAATAATGGCATACATCGCACGACTCCATCAAAGGTGAATGAGTTAGATAACATAAAGTATTGAAGATTGTCAAGGGTCTTTAATTATTACCGGAGAATTCCTTTTCTATGCGTATATTGACAAATCCCCTGCGGGGTTGTTATAGTGAAATCCGTTCATCGTTCGCGTTTCTTCAACATAGGGCTCTCCATGATTCAGGAAGCATCGAAAATCTGGATGGACGGCCGGTTCATCGACTGGAAAGAGGCCAAGATCCACGTCTTGACCCATACGCTCCACTATGGTCTGGGTGTCTTCGAAGGCCTCCGCTGCTACAAAGGGAAAAAAGGCTCCGCCGTCTTTCGGCTGAAGGAACATGTGAAGCGGCTGTTCGACTCGGCCCAGATTGTCCAGATCAAAATCCCCTTCTCTCCCAAAGAAATCGAGGAAGCCATCCTCGGCACGGTAAAGGTCAACCGGCTGCAAGAATGTTACATCCGCCCTATCGCCTTTATCGGGTACGGAGACATGGGTCTTTATGTCCAGAAAAATCCGATCCAGGTCGCCATTGCGGCGTGGCCCTGGGGCACCTATCTGGGGGACGAGGGAATCCGCAACGGCATCCGAGCCAAAATTTCGTCCTTCACGCGCCACCACGTCAACGTCAGCATGACGCGCGCCAAGGTCACCGCCTATTATGCGAACTCGCAACTGGCCAAACAGGAAGCCAAGGAAGCCGGCTATGATGAGGCGATCCTGCTGGATACGGACGGTTACGTCGCCGAAGGACCGGGCGAGAATATCTTCATCGTCCGGAACGGCACGCTGAAGACGACTCCGCTCACCTCGATCCTGGAGGGCATCACCCGCAACAGCATCATACAACTTGCACAAGAAAAGGGCATCCCGGTGGCGCAGGAACGGTTCACGCGCGACGAGATTTATATCGCCGAAGAGGCGTTTTTTACCGGCACCGCGGCCGAAATCACTCCGATTCGCGAGGTGGACGGACGTGTGATCGGCACCGGAAAACCGGGTGAAATCACCAAGCGGCTTCAAACGTCATTCTTCGACGCCGTGACCGGCAAAGATCGTGGCCACCCATCCTGGTTGACGCCCGTCGTCTGATCGCTGATAAGGGTGTGGTTTACTTACCGAGGGCTTCCTTGAACCAAGAGCTTTCTTCCCGGACCATCTACTACACTCTTTTTTCTTCCCCGATCGGGCGGATTGGAATGGCCGCCACTCCAAAGGGTCTCTGCCAGCTCTCATTGAATGTGATCAGCGAACCGACGTTTCGCAGAAAACTTCAGCGCGAATATCATCGACCGGTCATTCGCAGCGACGAGCGTTTTGGGGACCTCGTGGCTCGGCTTGGGGCTTACCTTGCCGGCAAACCCATCCGCTTCCACACACGATTTGACCTTTTGGAAGGGACCTCCTTTCAACAAAAGGTCTGGCGCGCTCTTCAGCGAATTCCCTACGGACAGACACGCAGCTACCAATCGGTGGCCAAAAGCATCGGTCATCCCCGGAGCTTCCGAGCGGTTGGCGGTGCGTGTGGAAAGAATCCGGTCGCGGTTTTGATTCCCTGTCACCGCGTCATCGGCGCCGATGGGCAACTCGCCGGTTTTACCGGTGGACTCCGGACAAAACGCTGGCTGCTCCGCTCCGAAAGGAAATACGTTCGCGGCCCGGATCGTGATCCGGACGGGAGAATCCCATGACCCAAGCGTCCGGCCGCGACCGGAGGAAGGATCCTCGTTTCGATGTCAAGGTCAAGGTGGATTATTCGACGCGAGAGATGTTTGTCTCGAACTACGTCACCAACCTGAGTAAAGGCGGGGTCTTCATTCAAACCGATGATCCGCTCCCGCTTCAATCCCGGATTAATCTCACATTTTTCCTGCCCGATCTCGACATTAAAATTGAAGCCAAGGGAAAAGTGGTCTGGACCTATGACATTAAAAAGGGAACCGGCAATATCGTCCCCGGAATGGGCATCAAGTTCACGGACCTTTCGGCTCAACATAAGACGTTGATTGAAGATTACATCCATAAATTATCCAATCCGTCCCGAACATCCCATTAACAGTCTGCCGTGTACCGGCATCATCGGTCGATGCATTTCGCTTGCCTTCCCCGGCTTCCGCTTGGTATCATCAAACCCCCTGTTTTTTTAGTTAACATACATGGGATCCGACCAAAGATGGCCAAACAGGAGTGGTTCCTGAAAGTAATCATCTGGGAGTTGACCATCAAGGGCCTCCTTCTTCTGTTGCTTTCGGCCGGCCTCCTCAGCCTGATCAACAAAGACCTCGAACTTCTTACGAAACGACTGGCTCAGATCCTTAATCTGGACGTGGACAAACATTATATCAGCCTCCTGCTCAGCATGGCCGGAACGTTGAAGAATGCCCTGCTCGTGGAGGTCTCGGCCGGGATGTTTTTGTACGGAATCTTGAGCTGGGTAGAAGCTTACGGGCTTCACAAACGGAAACGGTGGGCGGAATATTTAACGGCGGTCGCAACCGGCTTATTCATTCCGCTGGAGATTTACGAAGTGGTTTCCCGACTCTCCGTAATACGCGTGGCCGTGCTTATACTCAATGTTGCCGTAGTTTATTATCTCATCAAGCACAAAGAACTGTTTCCAAATAAGAGGTTAGCCCAGGCCAAGTAAGTTTTTTCATTTTTCTCTTTACAACGGATCAGGGATTGTGCTATCCTTTGATTCGTATCTAGCGTATATATCGTTTTATCCTCATCACTGCCTCCTTCGTAGCGTCATCTGGTTTTATCTTTGCTTCTTCGCGGTCTCATTTCATTTTTACGGCCGAGGTTTATCTTGTGACCTTGCTTGGAAGCACGGGGGTAAAATACCCCGTCACATAAGGAGCCAGTGAGACGATGGCGGACACGGACAATAAAATTAAACCAACCGCTGGACCGATTCGGTTCGGCCTGGTTTTGGGTGTTCTAATCCAATTGACGATCCTGATCGGATTCATCGTTGGATTCTTCCAGCAGGCCCGTCCGGCCCAGCCGCTTCAGATCTCCCTCTTGTCTCTTCCGAACGCGGCCGAGCCGGAAGGCCAGGTCATTTCCGACTGGTGGATCAAAGACGCCCGGATCGGTATGACGGACCAGATCCGGCAAGCGAAAAGGATTTTGCTTTCCGAGCCATCGGCCTTCAAGCAGATTTCCAAAATTCACCAGATTCTGCACGGTTTTCATTCCGGGCTTTCCGTCCAAGACGAAGAGCGCCTTGCCGAATTGATCTACCAGGAGAGCCTTCGATACGGTTACGCGCCCGAATTAATTGTTTCAGTGATCATGACCGAAAGCTCCTTCTCTCAACGGGCGTATTCCCGTAAGGGTGCGATCGGGTTAATGCAGATCAAACCCGGGACGGGACAGGAAATGGCCGAGATCAATCAA
Source organism: Nitrospiria bacterium (assembly GCA_035517655.1). Taxonomy (NCBI): domain Bacteria; kingdom Pseudomonadati; phylum Nitrospirota; class Nitrospiria; species Nitrospiria bacterium. The sequence goes on from DATIYJ010000035.1 coordinate 31,617, forward strand.
ATCTCGTTTCACGGCGCAAAGGCCCTCTACGACCCCAATCTCAACATCAAATTGGGCATCCAGTACCTGGCCTTGCTGCACCAGCGATTCGGGGATCTGAAGCTGGCCCTGACGGCCTATAACTACGGGCCGACTCGAATCGCGGGATACATGGACCGAGGTGAAAACATTCCGCCCGGATACACCCGGAAGGTTCTTCGCCGCTACGAACAACTCCTCCAGGAAAACCCGAGCGATGATTCCCCGACGACCGACGACCGCCAATCCTGATCCATTCCAGGGGCTCGCGTTGCCGCCATTATCTGTGGGGACCCCTGCGGGCTCCGCTCTTCCAATGCCCCCATGCCCCGTGCTCGGACAGGCGAAGCCTGTCTGTCCCTCGCTTACCCCCTGGCGGAGCCGGACGGAGCCGCCCCCCTCTCGCTCGCCGTGCTCGCCGGATAGATACCGTAAACGGGTGACCGCTATCGGCTTCGTCCGACTCCCACGCGATCGCAATGGGTTGAAATCGGACACCGGCTGCAGTGCGGCGAAATCGGCTTGCAGAGATTTTGACCGTAGGTCACCAAAAGATCGTTAAAGATAATCCAATAGCGCTTGGGCAGTTTTTTGCGAAGGGCCATCTCGGTTTCCTCCGGAGTCTTCGTCTTGACGTATCCCAGCCGGTTGCTGATGCGGTGGACGTGCGTGTCCACGCAGATTCCATATTTCCGAAAACCCAAGGTGATCACCAGGTTCGCCGTCTTGCGCCCGACTCCTTTGAGCGTAAGCAGTTCTTCCAGATCGTCCGGAACCCGGGCGTGATACCGCCGGATGAGGTCCCGGCTGACCGAGAGGAGGGTCCGGGCCTTGGTCCGGTAAAAGCCGACGGGGTAGATGGCCTTCCGGATCGTTCCGGCCGACAGCCGGATCATTTCGGCCGGCGTCTTCGCCAGTCGAAACAATCGCTCGGTCGCTTCCGCCGTCGTGCTGTCCTTGGTCCGAAGGCTCAACAGGCAGGAAATGAGGACCTGGTAGGGATCGTTCGACCGGTCGGCCACCACCCCGACAATGGGAACCTTCCACTTCCGGATTTCCCGTTTGAGAATTCTGACAACGGAGTGAATCGCTTGATCGTCCATCGTTAGACCGGTATTGTACACGATCACGATCGGGAAACCAAAATGAAAACCTGCCCCGGTAGTTGAATTCGTCTTTATAAAATGATACGATGCCTATGACGACTAGAGCGGAGCGGGAACCGATGGTGGCCTTGGCCAGAAAGACCCTGATTCATATGGTCGGCTGGACGTTCATCCTGCTCGGGATCGTCGGGCTCTTCCTGCCGGTTCTGCAGGGAGTTTTATTTCTACTGATCGGCCTTCTGATCCTTTCGAAAGAGAGCCAGCGGGCGAAAGACCTCCTTCATCGAATCGAGAAACGGTACCCGGTCCAATACCGGAAAATGCACGAATTCAACGAACGGCTTAAAAAACGGATCCGCGGCTTCGTAAAGAAATAGCCTCTCCCGCCCGTCTCCTCCGGAGTGTTCCATGCCTGTCCCGAATCCCGATCCTCAAATTTCAACCCGACCCCGTCTTCTTCTGATCGACGGCCATTCGTACATCTACCGGGCGTACTTTGCGATCCGCAACCTCTCCACCTCGAAAGGGATCCCGACCAACGCCGTCTTCGGCTTCACCACGATGCTCTTGAAGACGGTCCGCGACCAACGGCCCGATTATCTCGCGGTGGCCTTTGACGCCAAAGGCCCGACTCTTCGGCATGCGGAATACCGGGAGTATAAAGCCCAACGACCGGAGATGCCCGACTCCCTCCGCCGGCAGATCCCGTATATCCAGCGTGTGGTGGAGGCCTTTCGTATCCCCGTCCTCCTCCAGGAAGGGTTGGAGGCGGACGATCTGATCGGAACCCTGGCCCGTCAGGCGGAGGCGGCCGGCCTGGACGTGACGATCGTCAGCGGCGACAAGGACATGTTCCAGCTGATCTCGCCGCGAACCTGCGTGTACGACACGATGAAGGACAGGGTGTATCGGGCCGAGGATGTCCGGGAGCGATTCGGCGTCGAGCCGGAGCGGGTCATCGATATTATGGGCCTCATGGGCGACTCGATCGACAATATACCGGGAGTTCCGGGGATTGGTGAGAAAACGGCCGTGGATCTCATCCGCCGCTTCGGCTCGATCGAGAATCTTTTGGCCCATCTCGACGAGATCGATAAACCCAAGCTCCGAGAGAACCTTCGCGCGTTTTCGGAGCAGGCCCGGCTGAGCCGCCAGCTGGCCGAGATCAAGCGGGACTGTCCGGTCGAACTGAACCTCGACCGCTTCCAGCGGGCCGAACCGGATGCGGAGGCGATGACCCGCCTCTTCCTCGAACTGGAATTCGGCAGCCTGCTCAAACGGGTCGAATCGCCCGCCCGCCTGCCTGCCGGTCAGGCAGGTCCGACAGACGGGCCCGCCGCTCCCGACTCGGTCCGGGTCGAAATCACGGATTCCGATGAATCGCTGCGCGGGATGGCGGGCGTCCTGGCCGCCGCCAAAACCATCGGACTGGGTTTTTGGACCCTCCCAAGCGGTCCTGCCCGTCCGGCAGGCGGGTCTTCCGCCGACCATCATGCGCCGGGCCGGGACCGGTCCGCGATTCTGGGAATCGCCCTCGCGGTGACGGATCGGGTCTTCTATATCCCGTTGGGCCATCACTACCTGGGCGCGCCGGCCGCGCCGGAGAGCCGAATCATCATAGAACAGTTGCGGCCCTTGCTGTCGGATGCGTCGATCCGGAAGGTCGGCCATGACCTCAAAGCGGCCCTGTTGACAAGCCATCAAAGCGGCCTCTCGATCGAAGAGCCGATGGATGACACCATGATCGCCTCCTATCTTTTAAACCCCAACCGGCGGGATCATAGCCTGGAAACCGCAGCGATCGATCGGCTCGGCCTCCGCTTGCCCGAACTGGCCGCTCCGCTTGCGCCGGAAATTCCCGTCGAACAGATGGCTTCGGCCGCGGGCGAACGCGCGTCGGCCGTTCTGCGACTCGATTCGTCCCTCCGGCCGCTTCTTCACGAACAGGGACTGGACCGATTGTTCGACGAGATCGAGATGCCGCTGGTCCCGGTGCTGGCCGAGATGGAAGAGATCGGCATCAAGCTGGATGTCGGTCGGCTTGCGTCTCTTTCCAAGGAACTGGAGACGCAGCTGTCGGGCATGGTTCAAAGAATCCAGACCCTGGCCGGAACGGAGTTTAATCTCAATTCTCCGAAGCAGTTGGCCGAGATCCTGTTCGACCGGCTCGGTTTAAAACCCATCAAGAAAACGAAGACGGGCTATTCCACCAATGAAGAGGTGCTGCAGCAACTGGCCCTTCAGCACGAGCTCCCGGCCGAGATCCTCAACTACCGGCAATTGACGAAACTCAAATCGACTTACGTCGACGCGCTGCCCCGTCTGGTCCATCCCGGGACCCGCCGCCTTCACACCTCGCTGAACCAGACCGTCGCGGCCACCGGCCGTCTCTCCAGCAGCGATCCCAACCTCCAGAACATCCCGGTCAAGGGCGAGTGGGGAGCGCGCATCCGTCAGGCCTTTATTGCGGAGACCGGATGCCGCTTGCTTTCGGCCGACTACAACCAGGTCGAGCTCCGGATCCTGGCCCATCTTTCACAGGACCCGCACCTCCTGTCCTCCTTTCAACACGGGGAAGACATCCACGCCACGACGGCCACGCAAATCTTCGGCCTCGCCCCGGAGCAGATCACGGCCGAGATGCGCCGCACCGCGAAGACGGTGAACTTCGGGATCATCTACGGGATCAGCCCCTACGGCCTGTCCGGCACGCTGGGCGTTTCCCAGTCGGAGGCCAAACGGTACATCGACCGGTATTTCGCCCATTACAGCGGCGTCCGACGCTTCATCGACAAGACGATCGCCGAGGCGAAGGAACGGGGCTACGTCACCACGATCTTTTCGAGGCGCAGGCCGATTCCGGAGCTGGCCAACGAAACGCCGTCCGTCCGTGGTCTGGGCGAGCGCACCGCGATCAACACGCCGATCCAAGGAAGCGCCGCCGACCTGATCAAACTGGCGATGATCCGCATCGCGCGGCGGCTGAAGGCGGAAGGCCGTCGGTCCCGGATGTTACTGCAGATTCACGACGAGCTGATCTTCGAAGTTCCGGAAGAGGAGATCGATCCGATCACCGGGCTGGTGCGGAATGAGATGGAGGGCGTGATGCCGTGCCTGCCGGCAGGCGGGCCGCTTTCCGTTCCCTTGAAGGTCGACATCGGCGTCGGCGCGAACTGGAACGAGGCGCACCCGTAGTTCAGCGAGCAAAGCGAGCGAGAAGGGGAGGCTCCGTCCGGCTTGGCCGGTGGAGAATAAGCGAAGATCAGGCTTTGCCTGTCCGAGCGCGGGGAGTGGGGGCATCGGAGGACCAGTTATAAGGGTCGCCGGACGGGCCCCCACAGATAATGGCGGCAACGCGAGCCCCTATGATGAAGACGCTATTGCAGCCCCAGCGTCGTCCAGGTCTGTCCGCCGTCGGTCGTCTTGATGATTTTCCGGTTGAAGAGGGCGGCATAAAAAGTGGTGTGGTCGATGTCGGTCTTCATGAAGTCGGCCGCCGCGAAGGCCGTCAGGCCGGGCTGGAGGATCTCGGAAGGCGTCGAGCAGTCCCAAAGAATGCACCAAAAGCCCCCTCGATCCACGCTCCGAACAATCCCATCGGAACCCGCGTAGAGCGTCAGATCCGCCGTGGTGGGACCGATCAGCGGCGCCACAAAATAGATTGTGAATTTGAATTTGGGATCGTAGGAAAGGTTAAAAGTAATCCCCGAGTCCGTGCTCTTGTATATCCCGCTGCCACCCGAACCGGCTTCTCCCCCGCTCGTCCCGACGTACAGCTCGGAAGCCAGCTGCGGGTTCACGGCCATGGAGACCACCTCCTCCTGCGTCAAGGCCTTCAGGCCGGGGATGGCCTCGGTCCACTGGGCATCGATGCTCGGGTTGACTCCTCTCGAGAAAAACCCGCCGCCCTCGGTCCCGATATAGAGCCGGCTCGTCGCCTGGTCGGGGACGAGGGTGGGGTAAATGGCCATGGCCGTGACGGCGGAATTGCTCAAGTTGTCGGTGAACGGCGAAAAGGTGAAGCCGCCGTCGGCGCTTCTCCAGACACCGCTCGACTGGCTCGCCAGATAAACGCCGCGGCAAGGGGGGGTGGGGGGACAAAAGTTGCGGTCGATGACGATCGCCCGTATGCTGGTGATCGCGCTTTGACCGATGGGACTTGACCAGGTCTCACCGTAATCCAGGCTGGCAAAGATCCCTCCGTTTTCCGTTCCGGCATAGATCCGGGACGGCGTGACCCAATCAATCGCCAGCGCCGTGACCTTCAGGTCGATCAATCCGTTGTTGATCGGGGCCCACGAACTTCCGCCGTCGGTGCTCTTGAAGACGCCGCCGCCGTCGGTGCCCACGTAGAGCGTGGTCGGCGTAACGGGATCGATCGCGATCGCCTTGAGGTCGTAGGTGCTCGAAATATTCTTGGAAGGGGAACCCCAGCAGCCGGACAGGACCGGGACGAGGATTAGGACCAGGATCAGGCCGCCAAGGGGATGAACATTGACGACCCGGTTGAGAGAATCTTCGGAGGTCATTACATCATCGGGATTCGGTAGTGTTGCACCATCCGCTGCCCCGCGGTATCGATCACCGAGAGATTCTCCTCGCCGTAATTCGTGACGAAGACGTTTTTCCCGTCGGCCGAGAGGGCAATGGACCGCGGCGATGCCCCCGCGTCCATGGTCTTCTGAACCGTCCCGGTCGCCGCGTCGATCAGTGAAAGGGTGTTGGAATGTTGATTCAAAACATAGGCGGTTTTCCCGTCCGGGGTGAAAGCCACTTCCATCGGCCCTTCCCCGACCGGGATCGTCCGGATCACTTGAAGGCTCGACAGGTCCACGACCGCCACGCTGTCGGCTCCTTCGTCGGCGACGTAGGCCTGACGGCCGTCCGGCGCCACGGCGACGGCCATGGGCGCCAGGCCGACCTCGACGCGCCGGACGATCCGCCACGACGCGGTATCGATCACGGCCATGTCTTTGTAGCCGTGATCCACGACGTAGGCCTGACGGCCGTCCGGCGAGAAGGCGATCCCGCAGGGCCGGCTTCCCACCGGGATCGTCCGGACCACGCGCTTGGAGGCCGTATCGATGACCGAGACGTCGTTCGATCCGTGGTTGCTGACGTACAGAAACCCTCCGGAAGGGGTCAGGGCCGCGCGGATCGGATTGCGCCCGACCGGGATCGTCGCCGTCACTTGTTGCCCGGCAAGGTCGACGACCGAAACCGAATCGGAAAGATGGTTGGCCACGTAGGCTTCTTTCCCGTCGGATGATATCGCCATGAAAATCGGCGCGCTCCCGACCGGAACGCGGCTCACCGCGCGCTGGGACTGCCGGTCCACGAACAGCAGCATCCCCTCCCCCGCCTTGGCCCGAAGCAGAAAGAGCTGTCGGTCCGACGGGCCCGCGACCACGCGCAGCGGTTCCTGACGGATCGCGCTCCACATTCCCTCATCCGGGTCGGCGTCCTGTCCCTTGAGCAGCCAATTCTCGGACGCGTAGGGCTTCTTCGCGGGACCGGAAGTCGCGCCGCAACCCGCGAGCCCTCCCGCCGCGATGAAGATGGCGAGACTCCAAGCGATCCCCTCACGTCTTTTCATGATTCTTCCTCCTTTTAAGAAGCCTACAGCGGAACCTTCGCGTATTGGGCGACGACGCTCTTCCGTTCGGTGTCCATCAGGCTGACGTCGGTCCGGCCTTCATGCGTGATGTAGAGAAAGCGGCCGTCGGCCGTCAGCGCCATCGAGCCCGGGAATTGGCCCACCGGAAGCGTCGCCATCACCCGCCCCTCGTTCGCGTCGATCACCGACAGATCGTTTGATCGGGCATGGATGACGTAGGCGACCTTTCCGTCCGGGCTGAAGCTTACCTCGACCGGTCCCGCCCCGGCCGAAAGTGTTTTCACCACATCGAGACTCGCCGTGTCCACGACCGAGACCGTATCGGAACCCTCGTTCGCCACGAGGATCGTCCGGCCGTCCGGGGTGATGCCCAAGCCCATCGGCATCTTGCCGACCTTGACGCGCTTGACGACGAGGGAGGTGGCCGTGTCGATCACGGCCATATCCTGTCCGCCGTGATGAACGACGTAGGCATATTTTCCCCCGGGATCGAAGACGAGACCGCAGGGCCAATGGCCGACCGGGATCTCGCCGTCGGCCTGCTTTGTGGAAAGATTCAAGACCGAGATCGTATCCGACCCGTGATTCGCGACGTACGCGTAGGTTCCCGACGGCGCGATCGCGATCCGGATCGGGCGATGGCCGACCGGAATCGTCCGGACGACCCGCCGCGTCGCGGTGTCGACCACCGAGACCGTATCCGAGAGGTGATTCGCGACGTACAGCTCCTTTCCGTCGGCCGTCAGGGCCAGCGCGATAGGCACCTTCCCGACCTCGACCCGTCCGGCGATCCGGTAATTCGCCCGGTCCAGGACGACCAGCGTTCCATTTTCATCCGCCTTCGCGGTCCGAAGGAGATAGAGCGCGCGGTCGTCGGGCGAAAGGGCGACCCGCAAGGGACTCTGCCGCATCACGCGGTAGACCCAGACCGCGTCTTCCGTATCGTAATTGTATTCGGAATTTAAATCCTTTTCATCGCCGGGATGGACGCGGTCCTGAGGGTTGTTCTCCTGGTCCGACGCTTGCGGAGCCGCATCTGGATAGGGCGAGGCCGCCGCCCGATTCTGAGCACCGGAAAATCCTCCGCAGCCCGTTAAGACGAAAAGGGAGAGGAGGTATGATGCCAGATGCCGGTGACGAAAAACCCTTAACGGCTGTAACATATGTTTTCTCTCCACAAGCATCCCGCCACCAGCATCTTTACACTTATACTCACGGCCCCGCGGTGTAGTACAGTCGCGTGTTATTATCCCCGGACACCAGGGGCGAGGACCAGCCGAGGAAGACGGACAACGCGCTGCCCGCTCCCCCCGTCGCGGGCATATCGATCACCGGGCTGTAATAAGCGCTCTCGGATCCCACGCCGCCGTCAATAATAACCGCGCCCTGCCAGCCCGGCACGGACACGTTTCCACAGGGACCCGGCCCGGTCGACAGCGCGAAGCAGTTGCTGTAGATCCGGAACATCGCGCCGTCGTTCTGCGTCCAGACCTCCACCCCGTTTCCTGCGGCATCCATCACGATCTGCGGCGCATGCGCGTCCCCGCTCCCGGCGTCGATCTCTTGTCCGGCCAGCCAGGGACTGATAAAATAGTGGGCCCAAATATTCCAGCCCGATCCATCGTAACTCTCGTAGGTCGTAATGGCGTAGCCGGCTCCGTTCGACGCCATCGCAATATGCGGATTCCTGAATTGGCAATTCAGAATCGAGCGAACGCCGTCGAGCGAGGTGGAGGAGGGGCAGCCGCCGGCAAAGGGCCCGGTTCCGAAGACCGTGGGAGTCGATACCGTATTAACACCATCGGGTATGGTTAGGACAGGATAGCTGCCAAAATTGGCTAATATATCCATAGTCCAGTTGACGGCCGACCAGGGAGAACCCATCCCGTACTCGCGCGCCACGATCGCCTGGCCTTCATAGTACTGATCGGCATTTCCATCCGGATTACAGTTCCCGTTATGAGCCCCGCTTGCACAGCCCGCCCCCAAAGGATTCGAGATAGAAAAATCCTCGCTCAGCCCCCAAGAGGTCTTAATCAACAGGAAAGTCTGGCCCGTTGTATCCATCGCGAGATCAAACTCGACGATGTTGACGCAGGAATCGCTATTGCTGACCGTTCCCCGACTTGGCGCACCTCCGTCACCGGCTTCGAAACAAATAAGTTGATTCCGGCTGGCAACGCTGCCGGGCGTACCGCTGGAGAGGTTGGCATCCGGACTAAGGTCCATCGGACTCTGCCAGCTTGTTCCATTGAAAAGATTGGCCTGAAGGCTTGAGACCATACAAGGACCTTGTTGTATCGTTAAATTGTTGACATCACCTGTAACGCCCCCGTCGAACGTCGAAGGGTCAACCGTAGGCGGGACAAAGCAGTCCGTCTGTTGCACCATCTGGATAAAGGCCACAATCGAACGACCGAAGTTGTCCACCTTCACACGCGGGCTCTGGCTGGGTTGAACCGTGGAGCTGTCCACACCGCTGAGGTAGCAGATGCCGTCGTTCAGGCCGCTCCCTGCAGGGCAAATGGTGTCCGACGTGTCCCAGACCCCGTTGACCAGCCGCCGTACGACCGTCTGCCATCCGGCCGAGAACTTATAGATGTCTCCACCCGTATCAAAGGTATTTCCCAATCCCGCATACAAATCTCCATCGTAGACGGCAAGAGAATGCACCGAGTCATACGTATTAAAATCATGGCTATCGGACCAATCTGTCTTATCGCACGCGATACACCTCTTGATATCTCCGCTGCTTCTCGTCCCTCCGCTTGGATCGCCCAGACCGATGTACAAAAATCCATTATAGGGGACCATGGTATTGACACCCGCAAAATTTTCCGGATAATCACTCCCCGTGAACACATTGGTCCAGTCACTATTTCCACCGCAGATGCTGCAACTCTCGATATCGCCATGCGCTGCGGTAACCGACTGAACGTCCTCCCCATAGCCGATATAAAGCCGGCCGTTGTAAACCGCCATGGAATCCACGGCCCCGTAGGTCGCCGAATTATCTCTAACGGTAACCCAGTCCGACCCGTCGCAAATCGTGCAGCGCTTCACATCGGCCGTGGTAACGGAAGAGATGATATTTCCATCTCCAAAACCGGCATAGAGCTGGGGGGCGGCGCAGGTCGAACATTGATAGACGGCCATGGAATCTATGGCGCCGTAGAAACCCGGGTTGGGAAACACCGGACTCTTCCAGACCATTTGCCAATCGGAGCCGTCGCACACGGCGCACCGCCATATGTCTCCTTTACCAGGCGTCCCCACGGTTCCGGTCCCGTGTCCCATGCCGATATAGAGCGATGGAGTCGGACAAGCAGGACACTGATAGACCGCGATCGACCGCACGTCATTATAAATCGCGGCGCCGCCGACGTTCGCGCAGGGGGGGGAGCCGCCGCCGCACGACAGATTATTCGTGGTCAATGGAGTCCAGGCGGTTCCGTCAAAGACCCTCATGTCCCCTTCACTATTGTTGGTGATACTGGCGCCCAGACCGGCGTATAATTTACCATTATAAACAGCCATGGACCTAACTTCTTCATACCCGTTGGTTGGGTCATCATCATTAAAAGAATAGGACCAGGTATTTGTGCCAGCATCGTAAACGTAGATGTCCGAGCTTCCTCTCTGGATGCCGCCCATGCCCGCAAATAACTCGCCGTTGTAAACACCCTCCATCGTCAGCACCTGGGAGCAATTATTATTCCCACCACCAGGGCATTGCGGACCTTGATCCGTCATGACCGTGATCCTGATCCGATCAATATTGAGCGGGGCCGCCGTCGTATCGTTATCCGAAATCAGGACACCGAACGAAGGATTGGGGGAGCTGGGAGCGCCGATATCGGACGGCGTCCAAATCGTTCCCCAGAGGTCGTTCAGGTTCCCGGTCACCGTGCCTGTATCCGTGGTCTGGCTCATCTGAATGCCCGTCTTGCGCGTTCCGACCAATGTACAGCCCGACTTTGTCAAACCGATGCGATATTGACGATCCGTTGCAGTGCCTGATGCCCCATTGCCTTGCACGCTCACGATAATACCCTGAATACTCGTTGCGGTAATATTAAAATTGAAACCGGTAACACAAAGGTCATCCTGGGTCGTGTTATTGTATGTGGCATAGAAGCCATCCGCAGCAGTTTGTACGGCATTGGTTAATGTTCCCGAAGGAGTAGCCGTCCAGTTCGTCCCCGAGGCCGCTCCAGGGGTTTTAGGAGTAGGATTCGCGGCAGTCGAATCAAACACCTGGATCCAATCCTTTTGATTGTACTGCGACCAGACCGCCATGGCGCTGCCGACACCGTCGTCCGCCGTGCCTCCGGACGGCGGCACGCCGTTGTTCGCCGGGTCCGGCTCCAGCGCGATCGCCGGGTCCGCCGCGTCAAAGTTGGTGAACTCCCCAGAGTCGTTGAGCTGCTGGACGGCTCCCCAGATCCCGCCGCTGAAGCGTCGCGCATAGACCCGCTGGGCCGTGCCGTCGTGCTGCTGCCACACCACAATCGCGTCCCCGTTGTCGTCCATCGAAACCTTCGGCGACCAGGCGTCGTACTGCGCGCTACCCGTGTCGATCACGCAGACCCCGTCGTTTCCCGTCGGGTCCGGATTCCCGAACGGGCAGGCCGTGTCGGTCGTGTCCAAGACGCCGCCGGTCCAATGCGCCGCGTAGAGATGGTAGACTGCCGGGAGGCTATCCGAGGCGTCCAGATCCACCCGCTTGGTCCAGACCGCGACCGCGCCGCCTCCGCCGTTCGGCTGGACCGCTACCTGGGGGGTCACGTCAAAAACCGCGCCGACATCGAGCGGCGAGGCCGAGGGCGCCCAGGCCTTGGCCCTAAGACCGTTGTCGGCATTCCCGGACGAGGAGCTGGTTTTCATCCCGCAGCCGCTTAAAAGATAAATACTGCTCACCAGCGCGAGCGGAGGGATGAGGTATGATCGTTTAAGCATTTTCATCACTTCTAATTATAACCCCTGTCCATCATCCTCAGTTGGACCGCGCAAAGTAGATATCGTTGCCCTCTTCTTCCGTGTGCGCATCGGCATCGGCCGAGGAGACAAAGGGGTTGCCGCGGCCGTCCGTCCAGAGGAGATACGCCCTGCCCTGCTCATCCACCGCCAGGCTCGGGTGGTAGTGACGCGCGCGGGCGGCATCGTCGTTCACTTTTTCGTTGGCCCGGAGGCCGACCTGTCCCGGGCCGATCTGCGCGAAATAGATATCGGCCTGGCCGTTCCGGAAATCCTCCCAGGCCAGATCGATGCCGCCGCGCGGGTCGAAGGCAACGGAGGGGAAGGCCTGAGGGCGGTCCGTTCGATCATCGTTCACCCGGCTCGACGGACTGAAATGGGCCCCGCCGTCCGCGCTGACGGCCAGATCGATGTCCGCGTCGCCCTGCCGGACCTTTTCCCACCAGAGCGTTTCGCCCTTGGCGGCGTCGGGCGGATCGACCGGCCCCGATTGCGGCCGGAACTGGGCCCAGGCGACGGCGACCCGGCCGTGCGGATCGACGGCGATGCTGGGAGAAACCTGGACCGTCCCGTCGGCCCCGGACACGACCCTCCGGTTCGGCTCGAAGGTCCTTCCGCCGTCGATGCTTCGGGTCAGATAGATTTCGGAGCGGCCGTTCCGAAAATCCTCCCAGGCCACGACGACGAGACCCCCGGCTCCGGCCCCGACGGTGGGGTGCGACTGGACGGAACGGCCCGCATCGTCGTTCAGCCGGAGGTTCCGGCCGAAGCTTCTTCCACGGTCATGACTGACGGTAAAATAAATGTCCCCCTCGCCGTTGCGGTCGTCCGACCAGGCCGCATAGACGTTTCCCTCCGGAGAGACCCCGATCGACGGATTGCCATGATAGGCCCAGCCGTTGTCGTCGTTGAGGAGGAGGTTTTTGGTAAAGGTCTTCCCGCCGTCCTCGCTCCGCGCGAAAAAGATGTCCGCGTGGCCTCTCCGGTCGTCCCGCCAGATCATATAGATCGCGCCCGCGGCATCCAGCCCGAGGCTGGGCTTGTACTGCCGGGCGCGGCCCGTGTCGTCGTTCACCCGGACATTCGGACCGAAGGTCGCTCCCCTGTCGTCGCTTTTGGCGAAGAAGACGTCGGAATCCCCGTTTCGAACATCGTACCAGGCCGTGAAGACCTCTCCTCCCCGCACCGCCACGCTGTGCGCCCCGGAAGAAAAGGTATGCGCCCAGAAGGACCGCCGGCCGGCGTCCGTGATGCGGTGATTGGGCTGAAACGAAGATGCCGGGGACTTAATGCTGGATGCCGGTGAGCTGCCTTCAACCTGCTGAGACAATGCCGACGGTCCCGCTAACGGGGTCAATGAAAGAGCCAGTGATAAATAGAATACCATTTTTCTCTTCCAGCATCTTGCGTCACGCCACTTGCTTCTCATCGCTTTTTCCTTTCACCCGCATCCTGTATCCAGCATCTCTCGCCCGTTCACCGATTCAATTCTTCCGGTCCAAGCCGCTTTCGTTGTAGGTCACCAAACTGCGCATATCGTCCGCCGGATTATGGGTCAGGTTGACCAGCCCCGAACCGTCCCGGTTCATGGCATACAATTCCCAGTTGCCGTCCCGGTTGGTCACGAACAGGATGCGGCCGTCCGGAAGCCAGACCGGATCGTCCTCCTCGGACCGGGGCGTGCGGGTCAGGTTGTGGGGTTTGGATCCGTCCGCGTTCATGATATAGATCTCCCGGTTGCCGTCGCGAATCGTCACGAACGGAAGGACTCTTCCGTCCATCGACCAGGTAAACATTCCGCTGCCGTCGTCCGCCGGATTGCGGGTGAGGTTCGCCGGGTCCGAGCCGTCCGGGTTCATGGAATAGATCTCCCGGTTGCCGTCGCGGGTCGTGACAAACCCGATCCGGGTCCCGTCCGGCGACCAGAAGGCGTTCCAGTCCAGACCGGGGCTGTGGGTGAGGTTCCGCTGATGGGAACCGTCGGCGTCCATGATATAGATGTCCTCGTCCCCGCTCGCGCTTGTCGAGGTGAAGGCGATCCGGGTGCCGTCGGGCGACCATTTGGCGTCCGACTGCTCGTTCTCCGACCGGGTCAGGCGAATCTGGCGGGATCCGTCGGCGTTCATGAGGTAAACTTCCCGGTTTCCCTCCCGCGCCGAGATGAAAAGGATTTTTTTCTTGTCCGGCGACCAGCGGGGGAATTCATCCGTGCCGGTGTCGGTCAGCCGGTGCTGATCGGTCCCGTCGGGCGCCATCGAATAGATATCCCGCTTGCCGTGATCGTTGTTCACATAGACGACCCGGCTGCCGTCCAGCGTCACCACGGCAAAGTACTTGGCCCCGCTGCTGTTCGTCAGCCGGATCTGGTGCTCGCCGTCCGGATCCATCCGGAACAACTCGCGCTCGCCGGTGCGATTGGATGAAAAATAGATCTTGTAGTCCCGGGTCTCGCGCGGAATCAAAAGGCCCGGCTTGACCTTCTGACCGCACCCGGACACGACCAGGACGGCCGTGATCGCCGCCATTGCCCATCGGTACGTCCTTTTCATAACATCCTCCATGGACTCTTCCACCGGGGGGGGCCCGTGCGGAAGCGGAAACCGTCCTCCGACCCGCCTGCCGGCAGGCAGGCGCCCCCCGGACCCCTACCGTCCCGGATAGAGCCGGATCCCTCTTGTGTCGTCGGCCGGGTTATTCGTCAGATTCGTCACTCCGGACCCGTCGCGGTTCATGGCGTACAGCTCCCAGTTGCCGTCCCGGTTGGTCAGAAACAGGATCCGGCCGTCCGGAAGCCAGACCGGATCGTCTTCATCCGCGTTCGGCGTGTTCGTAAGATTCCGGGGATTGGACCCGTCCGCGTTCATGATAAAAATCTCGCGCCGGCCGGCGCGGTTGGTCACAAACGGCAGGACCCTTCCGTCCGAGGACCAGGTGAACATCCCGCTGCCGTCGTCCGCCGGATTGCGGGTCAGGTTCATCGGATCGGACCCGTCCGCGTTCATCGCGTAAATTTCCCGGTTGCCGTCGCGCGTCGAGACGAACCCGATCCGGGTCCCGTCCGGCGACCAGAACGGGTTCCAGTCCTCCGCGCGATTCTTGGTCAGGTTCGTCTGATGGGCGCCGTCCGGATCCATCACGTAGATCTCTTCGTTGCCGTCCCGGTTCGAGGTGAAGGCGATCTTGTTTCCGTGGGGAAGCCACTGGGGATCGTCCTCCATCCCCGGGGTGTGGGTCAGCCGCGTCTGATCGGTCCCGTCCGAATTCATCATGTAGAGCTCCGCGTTGCCGTCGCGCTCGGAGATGAACACGATCCTCTTTCCGTCGGGCGACCACCGGGGCGCGTAATCGTCCGCGTCGTTGTGGGTGAGCTGGACCCGGTCGGACCCGTCCACATTGATCCGGTAGATCTCACGGTTGCCGGTGCCGTCCGTGACGTACACGGCCCGCTTTTCATCCGGAGAGGCCACGGCGTAATCCACCTGGCCCATGTTGCGGGTCAACCGGGTCTGGTGGCTTCCGTCCGGATCCATGACGTAGAGTTCCCGGGTGCCATCCCGGTACGAAATAAAAAACAGTTTAAAATCCAACGGCGCGTTTTGCGGAGCGGAGAGATCTCCGGCACTTCGTCCGGACGGCGTCATCATCTGACCGCATCCGACCAGCCCCGACATCGCCGAAACCGCCAAGGCTCCGAGCACGCCCGAAACGACCTGCGATCTCCTCTTCATTCGTCATCCTCCTCTTGAACAACCTTCCAATCCGCTACCAAACCACCAGGCTGTAATTTTCCGGGCCGTCCTTCGCGATATCCACCCGAACCGGACTCTCCTCCAACGGGATCGTCCGGACCGCCCGCTGCCGTTTCAGATCGATCACGGTCAGGGAAGCGGAACCGCTGTTGGCCACGTAGGCCCACCGTCCGTCGGGTGAGACCGCCGCGCTCTTGGGAGCGCGGCCGACCGGAATGAGGCTCACGGTCTTCAACCCCCGAGTTTCCAGCACGGACACATCGTTCGACGCCTCGTTCACGATGAGAAGCCGCGCGCCGTCCGGCGTCACCGCCGCGGCCATCGGTCCCGTCCCGACCGCGACTTGCGCAATCTTCTCGAACGACGGGATGGACAAAACCGAGACGCGGTTGCCGCCGTGGTGCGTGACATAGGCCCGGGAACCGTCCGGTGAAAGCGCGATGCCGCACGGGTTGTCTCCCAGGACCAACGTCCGTCCCACTTCGCCCCGCGCGTTTTCGATGATCGACAAGTCCCCGGAATGATGATTCGTCACCAGTGTGAACCGGCCGTCGGGGGTCACCACGATCCCCATCGGGTTGGTTCCGACCGGGATGCGCTTCAGGATCCGGCGGCCCTCCAGGTCCAGGACAAAAACTTCGTTCAAATCTTCCGGAATGGCGTAACCGGTCCGTCCCCAGACGGCCAGTCGCATCGGTCGATGCTCGCCCATGATGGCCCGGGCCGACCGGAAATCGGGATAGCCCTTGTCGATCCGGACGTCGGGAATCCCGCCCCCGCATCCCCAAAGGGCGATGCCCGCCAGCGCGACCGCGATCGTCATCCGAGGCGTTTTTGTCACGGCCGCACCCCGGCCGCCTCGGTCAGCAAGCGTTTTTGCGTCCCGTTCGGGTCCGTGATCCAGATCCGGTATTCACCGCTCGCGTTCGTGACGTAGGCCAGCCATCGGCCGTTCGGGCTGGCCGTGGGATGCCAGATGCGGGTGCCGGGCGGCGCGATGGAGCGGGTCAAGGACACGATCTCCCCGCTCTCAAGATTCTTCCGGTACAATTCATCGCGGCCGGCCGATTCGGCGACGAAATAAAGTTGCTTGCCGTCCGCGGACCAGGCCGGCAGCCGCGCCGATGGAAGCCGCACGACCGCGCCCGCATGCCCTCCGTCCCGATCCATGATATAAATGGCGGAAGTCCCGTCCCGGTTGGAGGTGAACGCGATCCGACGGTCGTCGGGCGACCAGGCCGGTTGAATATCCGCACCCGGGGCGTCGGTCAACCGCGTCGGGTTCGAGCCGTCCGATCCAGCAACGTAGACCTCCCAATGGCCGTCCCGATTGGACTCGAACGCGACCCACTTTCCGTCATGAGATTCGACCGGGTCCTCGCCCGGTTCGATCGCAAAAGGGCGCGCATGTCCGTCGATCGTCCCTGGGTCCGCACGCTCGATCCGACCGGTTTCGGTGTCCATCACATACCATCCCCGAGCCTCATCCCGCCCGGCCGCAAAGGCGATCCGGCGACCGTCGGCGAACCAGGTCGGATGCTCTTCAAAATAGCCTCCCGTTCCGTGCGAGCCCTCCTCGTTCGAATGGAAGCTCACGGCGATCTCGCGAAAATCCGACATGCGGATGGCGTAAATTTCTTCCCGTCCGCCCCGGTTCGAGGAAAAATAAATTTTCGACCCGTCCGGAGACCAATACGGGCAGATGTCGTTGTCGGGATTGAAGGTCAGGCGCGTCGGGTTGGACCCGTCCGAATCCATGACGTAGATCTCCGGATTTCCGTCCCGATAGGAGGCAAACGCGACATGCCTCATATCCGGGGAAAAGACCGGGCTGGATTCGGCCGCCGGGGTCTGCGTCAGGCGGACCAGACCCGTTCCGTCCGCCCGGATCGTGTAGACGTCCCAGTTCCCGTCTTTGTTCGATTCAAAGACGATCCGCCGACCGTCGGAAGCCCAACGCGGATGATCCTCGTCCGAGGGGTAGTCCGTCAGATCCACGGCCTCGCCTCCTTCGGAGGGCATGAGAAAAATATCCCAATTCCCGGTGCGGTCCGAAATGAACGCCAGGGACCGGCCGTCGGGCGAATAGACCGGCGCGTCGTTGTCTTGGGCGCTGGCCGTCAGGGCCTCCAGGGCCGTGCCGTCGGGATGGACCCGGTAGATCTGCCAGCTTCCGCTCCGGTTCGACGCGAAGGCCAGCCATCGGCCGTCCGGCGACCAAACGGGATTATAATCCTGCGCCGAGCCGCTTGTCACGCGCCGAAGGTCCCGCCCGTCCGGCCTCACGGTATAAACGGCCCAATTCCCGCTGCGCCGGGAAGCGAAGACGATCCGGCTTCCGTCGGGGGACCAGGCGTAACTGCCGTTTCCGTCCTCGGCGCGGTTCCGGGTCAGGTTGACCGGGTTCGAGCCGTCGTCGTTCATCACGTACAGCTCGGTGTTGCCGTCCCGATTGGAGACAAAGGCGATCCGCTTTCCGTCGGGCGAGGCCACCGGCCAGATGTATACCGGTTTTCCCTCCCGGAGATCCATCGGCTGGTCTTCCTCCTCCGAGCCGTACGGTTGATTCCCCTTCAGCGGATTAACAAGGGATGGGGCCGGACCGCCGCCGCATCCGGCCGTCAAAAAGGCGAAAAGCGTTGCAAGGTTGAAAAGTCGCGCGGCCGCATTGAACCTTTGGACCCTTAAACCCTTCACCGTTTCCGGATCATGTTTTTCTATTTCGGCGACCAGTATGGCCACTTGCTCTCTCCTTGCAACCGGGTCAACTGCGTGACACGGGATCCATCCGGACTCATGGTGTAAATCTGATAATGCCCATCCCGGTTCGAACTGAACGCGATCTGCCGGCCGTCGGGCGACCATTGGGGCCCGATGTCGTCGGCCGGATCGTTCGTCAGGTTTCGCAGATCTTGCCCTCCGGCGTCCATGACGTAAATATCATTCCGCCCTTGTCGAAGCGCTTCGAAGGCCAATCGGCGCCCGTCCGGCGACCAGGCCGGGTTCGACGCGGCGCCGTCCATCCGCGTCAGGCGGCGGGGCTTGGACCCGTCGGCCGCCATGACATAAATCTCCCAATGACCGTCCCGGTCGGACTCGAACGCGATTTGGGCTCCGTCCGGGGACCAGACCGGTGTTTCGTTATCGCCCGTTCCCCGGGTCAGCCGAAGCGGATCGCCGCCCTTCGCCTCCACCCGATAGATCTCCCAACGGCCCGTCGCATTGGACTCGAACGCGATCGTCTCTCCGTTGGGAGACCAGGCCGCCGCCACCTTGTCGCCGGGAAGATTCGTGAGCCGAGTCCTTTCTTGCCCATCGGCCCGCATCAGGTAGATCTCCCGACGGCCCTCGTCGCCGAGCATGAAGGCCAGCCGGTCACCTTTAACGCAGCCCTCCGGCTCCGCCGGGGGCTGCGCGGGGCCCGGGGACATCGGAGCACCCGTCGAAGACGGAGCGCACGGGCCCCCGGATCCAACGGGCGACCAGGCCGGGGCGCTCTGCCGCTCCGGTGTCCGGGTTATCTTCGTATCGACGAAATCCCGAAGGGTCATACTGTAAATCTCCCAGCGGCCGTCCCGGTCGCTGAGATAAGCCAGCCGTTCTCCGTCGGGCGACCACGCCGGCCAGATATTTTTACCCCGGCCCCGCGTGACGTTGCTCAAGTGGCGCCCATCGCGGTTGACGATATAAATGTCCCGGCCCCCCCCATGCAGAACGGTGAAGGCCAGCCGGGCCTCCCGCCCCGCCGGGTCCGGAAAGCCTAATTCAGGCCTCGGACTCCCGGTCGTCGCGCAAGCCGCGGGAAGCAGCCAGGCCGCCGCGATGAAAAGCGCCCATCGCCATGCCGTTTCCTTCATCTCCGCCTCAGGGAATCGGCGCAACGAACGGTCCGTCACCCTCGTCGTGTCGGGCCTGTTGCGTTCCCCAGAGGTCCATGACGAAGATCTGCCAGGGTCCCTGGCCATCCTTCTGGACGAAGCTGATTCGCGATCCGTCCGGAGACCAGGAAGGAACCTCCTTTTCCGAAACGGCGTCCGTCATCGTTTTCTGAATCCGTCCGGCCAAATCGACCACCGAGATATAGGCCCCCGCTTCCCCTTTCGAGACGAACGCGATCATCTTCCCGTCCGGCGACCACCGCGGGCTGTCCTCCTCTTCCGGCGTCCGGGTCAGTTGCCGGGGATTCGAACCGTCCGCGTTCATGACATACAGTTCCCAATTGCCGGTCCGGTTGGAGACAAAGGACAGGTGCTTCCCGTCCGGCGACCAGTTGGGGCAGGTGCTCTCGCCCGAAGTCTTGGTCAGCGGGCGGGGCCGGGAGCCTTGACCGTCCATGAGGTAGATCTCGTTGTGACCGCTCAGATCGGAGACGAAAACGACATGCTTCATGTCCGGAGACCATTTCTGGTTGTCTTCCACGGCCGGCAATGTCGTGAGCCGTCGTTGATCCGAGCCGTCCGGGTTCATCGAAAAAAGGTCCCAGCTTCCCGACCGGTCCGAGATGAACATGATTTTCAATCCGTCGTAGGACCAAACCGGCCAGCGGTCGTTCGCGGCATTCCGGCTCAGATTGGTCTGATGCGTACCGTCCGAATCCATGACATAGATCTCTTTATTCCCGTCGCGGTTCGAGACGAAGAGTATCCGCTGCCCGTCCGGCGACCAGATCGGGTCGTCGTCGTCCGCCGGGTTCCCGGTCAGGTTTCGCGCATGCCCGCCGTCCGGATCCATGGCGTAAATTTCTTTATTGCCGTCCCGCCTCGACTCGAACGCCAGGCGGGTTCCGTCCGGCGACCAGACCGGATTCTCTTCGTCCGTTTCGGTCCGCGTCAGCCGCACGATGGCCGGCGTCGTCCGGCTGATCCGTTCGGAAATGATCGGATCCGTGTTGAACGGTTCCGTCGCGACTTGACGCATCCCACAGCCGATCAGGTTGATCGCAGAAAACAGAAAGAAGGCCGAGACCCGGAGTCGAAAGAACGTGTTCATTTAACGGGCCTCCAGAACGGCCATGTGTTGTCCGACGCCGTGTGGGTCAGGCGCGTTTGATGCGAGCCGTCGCGGTTCATGACATAAATCTGATTGTGGCCGTCCCGGCTGGAGACAAACGTGATCTGTCCCCCGTCCGGCGACCAGGTCGGGATGTCCGCATCCGTCGGGCCGACGGTCAACCGCTTGATGCTCGATCCGTCCACGTTCATCAGGTAAACCTGCCAGTTGCCGTCCCGGTTCGAAATCACCGTCAGCTGCTGGCTGTTCGGGGCCCAGAAAAAAGCCCCGCGGCCGTCCTCGTGTTTATCGCGGGTCATGTTCGTCGCGTTCGACCCGTCGGCGTTCATGACGTAGATTTCGTTGTTCCCGTCCCGGTTGGAAACGAACCCGATCTTGGTGCCGTCCGGCGACCATTTCGGGTTGAAATCGTCCCCCCGGCTTTTGGTTAGATTCCGCTGGTCGGATCCGTCGGCGTTCATCACATAGACTTCGCTGTTGCCGTCCCGCTTCGACAGAAAGGCGATCTTGGTGCCGTCCGGCGACCAGAACGGCCGGGAATCCTCGGCCGGGTCGCGTGTCAGCCGACGGAGATCGGTCCCGTCGCTGTTGACCACGTAGATTTCATGGTTGCCGTCCCGCGTCGAGATGAAGGCCAGTCGGCGGCCGTCCGGCGACCAGAAGGGATCTTCATCCTCGGCCGGGTCGTGCGTCAGCCGGACCGGATGCGAACCGTCCGCGTCCATGATGTAGACTTCCTTGTTCCCGTCGCGGGTGGAAACGAAGGCCAGCCGCCGGCCGTCGGCCGACCAGACGGGCCAGACGTCGTCGCCGGGGCTCCGCGTGAGGTTGCGTTGATCGGACCCGTCCGGGTTCATGGAATAGATCTCCCAGTTGCCGTCCCGGTGCGACTCGAACGCGATCCGGCGGGACAGGCCGCCTTCTTCCCCGGATGCGAGTCCGGAACCGCACAGGACCAGACCCACCGTAGCCAGTATAACCCCTTTCATTTTCGGTCCACCTCCTTTAGATTGATCCGACCGTCCCGCTCAATTGAGCAACCATTGCGGATCGGCTTTCCGTCCCGCGACGGCCGTCACGGGCGTCGCCCCCGAACCGTCGGCGGCCGCAATGAAAAGTTCGGGGGCGTCGAGTTGATATCCCACGAACAACACCCTCCGGCCGTCCGGAGACCAGACCGGCTTGGCCTCGTCCGGCACGCGCGACATCAGTCGCTTTTCATGGCGGCCGTCGGCATCCATCACATGGATTTCCCGCCGGCCGGATTGATCCACGGCGTACGCGATCCGGCTTCCGTCCGGAGACCAGACCGGATCCGTCTCGTCCCCGCGGCTCCGGGTCAACCGCGCGATGCCGCTGCCGTCCGACGCCATCCGGTAAAGCTCCCAGCTTCCGGTCCGGTTCGAAACAAACAACATCTGTTTTCCATCCGGAGACCAGGCCGGACACCGATCGTCGGCGAGGTTTCGAGTGAGATTGGCCGGATGCGATCCGTCCGCGTCCATCGAATAAATTTCCCAGGCCCCCTCCCGCCTGGCTTCATACGCGATCCGGCGACCGTCCGGCGACCAAACGGGGTTGGCCTCCTCTTCCGGCGTCTCGGTCAGCCGCCGCTCGCTCGATCCGTCCGCATCGATGCGATAGAGCTCCCAATTTCCGTCCCGGTTCGATTCAAAGGCGACCCGGCGGCTGTCCGGGGACCAGACCGGCCCTTCGTCAATCCCCTTGGCGTAGGTCAGTCGGACCGGGGCGCTTCCATCGGTGTTCATGATATAGATTTCGTAGTCGCCATCCCGTCTCGAAACAAACGCGATCTTGGTTCCGTCCGGGGAAGGCATCAGCCCTTCCTCCTCCTCCGGAGTGGAGGTCAAACGCTCGGTGCGTCGACCGTCGGCCGTCACCGAATAAATGTCCCAGGGACCGTCCTGCGTGGAGGCATAGACGATCCGGCCGGCCGCGGCTTCGGCCGGGATCGGAACGGCGGCGGGCGGGCTTTCCTTGAAAAGCGTCCCCTCGCAACCGGCGATGAAGCCGATCAAACCGCAAACCAGGAGGCCTTGTTGTCGGTCCCGCTTCCATCGGCCTTTCCCGCCGTCCATATTCCACTCCGCCAACCTTGACCGGCCCGCCGCGGGAGAGCCCGGGTCACTGAACCGCCAGACCGCTCGGTCGGACCCCGACCTTCACGGTCCGGACCACATGACCGGACGGAAGGTCGATCACCGAGAGGTCGGACGATCCTTCGTTCAAAACATAGGCGTAACGGCCGTCCCGGCTGACCTTGACCTCGACGGGGGTCTTGCCGACCGGGATATCGCCGACCACTTGGTACGTGCCGGCATCGATCACCGAGAGATCGTCCGTGCTGACATTCGTGACGTAGACGAATTTTCCGTCCGGAGAAAACGTCAACCCGGCCGGAAAACTTTTGACGGTGATCGTCCGTTCGATGTTCCTCGACGCCGTGTCGATGATCGTCACGCCGCGGGGATAATCCGCCACCCAGACCGTCCTACCGTCCGGTGAAACCCGGAGGCCGGTCGGCATCTCGCCCACCTTGATTTTCTGAACCACGGAACGGGTCCCGGTTTCGATAACCGCCACCTCGCTGGAGCTGCCGTTGCTGACGTAAACGAAGCGCCCGTCGGGGGCCACATCGATCCAGTTGGGGCCCAGTCCCACCGGAATGGTTTGAATCGTCCGCCCTTGCGCCAGATCGACGACCGAGACGGTATGCGACGAACGGTTGGTGACATACAGGATCTTTTGATCCGGGGACAGGGCCAGGCCCGTCGCGCCGTTCCCGACTTCGATGGTGTTCACCACCCGATCGGAAGACGTGTCGACTACCGTTACGGTATTCGTGAAATTTGCCACGTAGAGACGGCTCCCGTCCCGCGTCAACGCCACGCCCCCCGGCAGCGCGCCCACCGGCAGCGTCTTGAGCGTCCGGTACCGGCGGGCGTCGATCACCATCAGATTATTGGATCCCTCGTTGGTCACATAAAGGAGCCCGCGCGGAACCGATCCGTCGGGAGCGGCGGGCGTCGGAAGACCGCATCCCAGAATTCCCAACAGAGCGAGACCTGTCGCCGCCGGTTTCCAGACCGGGTTTCGGAGCCTCGGGGGCCGGACCGTATCGGCCGAAGGGATCGTTGCGCCGTGCGAACTCATCGTCGCGCGATCCCTTCCTGAATGGATTCTCCCATGGCCAGCGACTTGAGCACCCGTCCGGTCGCCATATCCAAGACCGTGACGGTGCTGGAGTCCCGGTGCGAAACAAAGGCCTGCTTGGCGTCGGGGGTAAAAAGCACATCCACCGGAAACTTTCCGCCGGTCGGAAGGGTCCGGACCACTTCCGCCGAGGCGGCGTCGATGACGGAGAGGCTGTTCGATTTTTCATTCGCCACGTAGACCCACCGGCCGCCGGGGCCGAGGGTCACCCCCGCCGGGGCCTTCCCGACCGGGATCGTCTTCACGACGATGTTGGTCGTCAGGTCGATCACGGACACGTCGTCGCTGATATTGTTCGCGACAAACGCCCGCGTCCCGTCCGGCGTGATGACGATCCCCTCCGGAACGACGCCCACCCCGATCGTCTTCACCACGGTCTGCGCGCGGGCGTCGATGACCGAAACGTTGTTCGAATCGCAGTTGGTCACGTAGGCAAACCGGCCGTCCGGGGTGAACACGATGCCGTCCGGCGACTTGCCGACGGGCAAGGTCTTGACCGTTCTGAAGCTCGAGGTTTCGATGATCGTGAGGTCGTTCGAGGCCGAGTTGGCCACGTAGGCCCACTTTCCATCGGGCGAAATATGAATGCCGTCCGGGGCCGTTCCGACCGGAACGGTCCGCGCCACCTTCAGCAGACCCAGATCCACGACCGAGACGCTGTTCGAATCGAAATTGGCGACGAGGGCATACCGTCCGTCCCGCGTGGTCGCGACCCCCAAAGGCCGCTTTCCAACCTTGATGGATTTGACGATCTGCTGGGTGACGGGATCCACGATGGCCAGGTCATCCGTCGTGGCGTTGGTGATATAAAACAGGGGGGACGGCCCATCCCCGGTCGCACCGCCGAGCAGGGAGGCTTCCTGACGGCTCTGGTGATTGGCCCAGGCATTGATGGGGGCTAGAGACAGGATTAAGAATGCGAATACGATGCCACCGATACTTAGCCACCCGGCCTTGCCTGTTCTCATCCTGAAGTCTTCCATGATTACTCTCCTTTTACTTTTTCATCCACATCCATATACCGTATCCGGCGTCTTTCATTTCAGGGTGATGACCCAGATATCGCTGTTTCCGGAGCGCAGGGACGTGTAGGCAATCTTGCGGCCGTCCGGGCTCCAAGAAGAACGCCACCCGTCCACCATTCCGTCCAGCGTCAGGGGCGAGCGGTTCGATCCGTCCGAATTCATGATCCACAGATTCGAATCGGCCGTACGGAAGATGATGCGTTTGCCGTCCGGACTCCAGGAGGCCGCCGGATTATTGTCGAACCGCTTGTCGGCCACCAGCCGAACCAGGTTTTTCCCCTGCAGGTCCGACAGCCAAAGGCCCCATTCCCCGCTCAGGTTCGAAGAGAAAAGGACCCGCGTGCTGTCCGGGTTGAAGGAAGGATGCCAGTGCTCGGCCATCCCGATCGAGTGTCGCCACTGTTTTTGCGTCGTCAGATCGATGATCCAGTTTTCATCCTTTCCCGTTCGATTCGACGTAAAAATGATCATCTTCCCGTCGCGGCTCCAGGAAGGATCGCGATTCCATGTGGTTGGAAGAGGATCGGCCCGGGTCAGGGGCCGCTGATGGGATCCGTCCGCGTCCATCAGCCAGAGTTGGTTGACGCCGTCGCGGCTCGAGGTAAAGGCGATCGTCTTCCCGTCCGGGCTCCAGGCCGGGGACCAGTCGCCCTTCGGGTGATGGGTCAACGAATGGGCGTTTTTCCCGTCCAGATCCATCACCCAGATCTCTTCCTCCCCGCTCGCGTACGATGTGAACGCCAGCCGTTTCCCGTCCGGACTGAAGCTGGGAAGGTAGTCCATCTCCGGACTCGTCGTGAGTTGAACTTCATTACCCACCTGCGGTCCGAGCTTGAACGCCGCCGGAGTCTCCGCCATGGCCGCGGCCGGGCAGAGGACGACCCCGATCATCATCACACTAAAAAGTTTACGCATGGGATTCCCCGTCTTTGATATTTTTTGCATAAATGTTAATCATCACTCGCCGAAAAGTGTTCCCGTTGACGGGCGGCGCTGACCGAGCGCCGGGCGTCTTCATCCCGTCCGGTATAGGCCACGTACGCAATCCTAGAGCCGTCCGGCGACCAGCGATGCCGGTCTTTGCCTTTATCGGCCAACCCAAAGGTCAATCGCCGCTGACCGGAGCCGTCCGTGTTCATCACATAAATTTCATTGTGCCCGTCCCGGTCCGAAACAAAAGCGATCCTGTTCCCGTTCGGAGACCAGAAGGGATTAAAGTCCTTCGCCGGATTCACGGTCAATCGGCGGGCCCCCGTCCCGTCCGAGTTGGCCCGGTAGATTTCCCAGTTTCCGTCTTGCCGGGAAGCGTAGAGAACCTGCCGTCCGTCCGGGGACCAGGCCGGACCTTCCGCCGGGGCTTCGGTACGGCTGATGTTCTGCTGATGGCTGCCGTCCGCATTCATTCGGTACACCTGATACGGCCCGTCGCGATTGGAATCGAAGAGGATCGACCGGCCGTCGGGAGACCATTCGTTCCAGCAGAAGCCGTCCATCGCCGGGTTGTGCGTGAGGCGTTGCTCCCGGCTGCCGTCCGCCGCCATGACATAAACCTCCCAGTTTCCATCTT
Source organism: Nitrospiria bacterium (assembly GCA_035517655.1). NCBI lineage: Bacteria > Pseudomonadati > Nitrospirota > Nitrospiria > Nitrospiria bacterium. Next base: position 57,920 of record DATIYJ010000035.1, read on the forward strand.
TATTGCTGACGTAGGAAAGCGCTTGTCCATCGGGCGACCAGGCCGGATCAATGCTGTCCCCCTTGAGCGTCCGGGTCAGCCGGCGCTGTTGCGATCCATCCGACGCCATCGAGTACAGTTCCCAGTGGCCGGTCTGTTGGGAGGTAAAGACGATCCGGGAGCCGTCCGGCGTCCATTCCGGATCGTCTTCATCGGACTGATTATAGGTCAATCGAAGTCCGTTGGACCCGTCCCGGTCCATGACATACACCTCGTCTCTTCCGTCTCGATTCGAGATAAACGCCAGCTTGGTCCCGTCCGGCGACCACGCCAGGCTTCGCCCCTCCAGGGGAGGCGACGTCAGGCGATACGGTTTCGAATCATCGACCGACGTCCAAAAAAGTTCCCAGTGCCCCTGAGACGGGGGCCGGTCCAGAGCTTGGCGGCCCGCCATCGGTTCGCCCGCGGTCCAACCCCAGCAACCGCCGAGAACGGTGACGGCGAGAATCCAGAACCCGATGAATCTGTTTTCCCGATCGTTCATCTCACCGTCACAATCCGGCGGCCCCGGGCGCCAGCCAATGTTTTCCGCCGTCCCGGGTGTAGCGGATCAGCCCGCCGGTTCCAACCGCCGCGCCATGTTCGGCATCCGAGAAATGAACGCTGTAAAAATCGTTCGTCGTATCGGACGCCTGAGCCCGCCACCGCGTTCCGCCGTCCTCCGTCGCCAGGATGACGCCCCGATCTCCCACGATCCAGCCGTGTTGCGCGTCCGGGAAATAGACGTCGCCCAACTTCTCCGTCGTGCCCACGGCCTCCCGCTTCCAGGCGGCCCCGCCGTCCACCGTATGCAGGACGACGCCATCGCTCCCCACCGCCCAGCCGTTCAACGGATCCACAAAATGGATATCGCCGAGCCATTTTCCATCAGGAGCCCGTTGCGTCCGCCAGTGCTTCCCGCCGTCCTCGGTCGTGAGGATAACCCCTCCGCGGCCGACCGCCCAGCTCCGAAGCCGGTCCTGGACGAAAAGTCCGTCCAGCCAATCCGTCGTCCCGCTTTCCTGCCGTTCCCAGTTCTCCCCACCGTCGCGCGTGCGGAGGATCAGTCCGTTCCGTCCCACCGCCCAACCCTGCGCGGGAAGATCATCGGATGAACCCGCAAATTGAACATCGTAAATCCAATTTTCAGACGTCCCGCTGGTTTGGGAAAGCCAGTGCCGTCCGCCGTCCGTCGTGTGCCAGATCGCACCGAATCCGCCCACCACCCAGCCGTTCTTCGAATCGGTGAAATCGATTCCGCACAACCACCGCATCGTATCGATCGGCTGCGCCGTCCATCGTATCCCGCCGTCGGTCGTATGCAGGATCACTCCGCTGTCCCCGACCGCCCAGCCGTTCAGGGCATCTGCAAAATGCACCCCGCACAACCAGGTTTTGACCTCCCGACTCTGCGCGATCCAGGTGTCGCCGCCGTTCGCGGTATGCCGGATGGCCCCGCCGCGGCCGACGATCCAACCGTTCCGCGGATCGGCAAAAAACACGCCGAGCCAATTCGCCCGGCCGCCGGACTGGGATTCCCATCGTTCCCCGCCGTCCGCAGTATGGAGCACCGTTCCCGCCACGCCGACGGCCCAGCCGTTGCGCGCGTCCAAAAAATGGACGCAATACAGAGATCGGGCGGTTCCGCTGTTCTGGCGTCTCCATTCGCGCCCCCCGTCGATCGTCGACAGAACGACCCCGTCCTTGCCGACGGCCCATCCCTGCCGCTCGTCGATAAAGAAAACCTCGTAGAGCCAGTAGCCTTCGGGAAGGACTTGATTCTCCCAGGTCTCCCCTCCATCCCGGGTGTGAAGGATCAGCCCGTCCCGCCCGACGATCCAGCCCCGATTTGCGTTTACAAAACTCACGCTATAGAGGTAGCTTTGCGTTCCGCTCGCCTGGGGACGCCAGTGCTCCCCCCCGTCGTCGGTGTGAAGAATCGTTCCGTCCCGCCCGACGATCCAGCCCCGGTTGGAATCGATAAAATGGAGGCTGAACAGATGGGAGGATGTTCCGGCGCGTTGCCGCCTCCAGCGGTTTCCCCCGTCGAGCGTCCGTAGGATGGTCCCGTCGTCTCCGATCGCCCATCCCTGTAAGGGATCCAGAAACTGCACGCCGCCCAAACCGCTCCGACTGCCGCTCGCCTGCGCCGTCCAGTGCTCCCCCCCGTCGTCGGTGTGAAGAATCAATCCGCCTTTTCCGACGATCCAGCCCCGGCGGGGATCGAGAAAAAAGACCCGGTCCAGATCTTCCTGCGGCCAGAGCGAAGGCGCCGCGGCCTCACGCCGCAAGCTGCACGCCGAGACGAGCATCCCGAAACAGATCATGCTGACAAAGAACACGGCCAACCGGACACCGCCGGAGGTTCCGACGGGGGCCAAAACGTTTATCCTCATTTCGTCCGCTGAGCCACCTGCAACACCGCAATTTCCCCGCGCCCCTCGTCATTCACGCGGGTGAACGCCAGGTCCCGGCCGTCCGGGCTAAAGGAGAGATACAGAAAGCTCAAGCCCTCGAACACTTGTTTGTCCACGTTGTATTTGACTTCGTGCGTTCCCAGCAGCCCTCTCCCGATGCGCCGCTCGTTGTTTCCGTTCCCGTCCATGATCCAGATATCCCGTTGCCCGTTGCGCTCCGAGACAAAGGCGATTTGGGAGCCGTCCGGGCTCCAGGCCGGAAGAAAGTCCCGCCGCGTTTCGGTCTTTTGGGTGAGTTGTTTGATGGTCCGCTCCTGGGTATCGATCAGCCAGATATCGCTCTTGCCGCGCATCGAGGAGACGGCGGCCACCGATCGCGCGTCCGGGCTCCAGGCCGACACCCAATCGCCGCAGCGGATGTTCGGCATCCCCTGGACATTCCCGCCGTCCGCATCCATGACCCAGACGAGCACATCCATCGATCGAGATGATACAAAGGCGATGCGTTTCCCATCCGGACTCCAGACCGGCGCAATATCCAGACCGTTATAGTGGGTCAGCTGCCGGGTGTCGGTCCCGTCGAGTTTCAGGCTCCAGATATCCCAATTGCCGCCCTGATCGGACGCGTAGGCCAGCCGGGTTCCGTCCGGGCTCCACGATGGAAAGCGTTCATTGCTCGAATCATGCGTGATTTGTTTCAGTCCGGTTCCGTCCCGGTTGATGGTCCAGATATCCCAATTTCCGGCCATGTCGCTTTCGAACGCCAACGACTTTCCATCCGGACTCCAGACCGGATGGACCGCGTTGGCCGGCAACGCGCGGATGGACCTCACGGTCACATTGTCCAAGGCGCAACCGGCGACTAAAAGTTGAAAAATTAAAACGGTAAAAAAAGTCGAACGGATTTCCGTCCTTTTAACTAAACCCTTGGACCTTCCAATCTCAAAAACCTTCATCGTATTCTTCTCCAAACCCCCGTCCACTTTTACGGCTGCCACCGGGGCGCGCTGACCCCGCCGCGGTTGAAGGTCAACCGCTTCAGGTGGTCCCCGTTGGGATCCATGATATAAACCGCTTCCTCGCCGTCCCGATTGGAGACAAAAGCGATCTGTTTTCCATCCGGAGACCATATCGGCTGGGCGTCCACGGCCGGATTCCGCGAGAGATTCTTCACGCCGGACCCGTCCCGGTTCATCACATAAATCTCGTTGTTGCCGTCCCGGGTCGTCGTGAAGACGATCTGTCGGCCGTCCGGAGACCAGACCTGCATCCCCATCTGTTCATCGGACTTCGTCCGCGTGACATTGCTCGGGTTCGAGCCGTCGGCGTTCATCACGTAGATCTCCCAGTTCCCGTCCCGATTCATATCGCGGTCCGTTCCCCACGCGATCAGGGCCCCGTCCGGAGACCAGGAATGGAATCCCCGCCCGTCCTCCGCGGGGTTCTGAGTCAGATTGATCGGATGCCCTCCGTCGGCATCCATGGCATAGATCTCATAGTTGTCGTCCCGTCGGGACACAAAGGCGATTTTGGTCCCGTCCGGCGACCAGTCGGGACTGTAATCCCGCGCTTCGTTCCGCGTCAGTCGGCGAACCGGGCCGCCGTCCATGGTCATCGAATAGATTTCTTGATTGCCGTCCCGATCCGATACAAACGCCACCTGTTTCCCGTCCGGAGACCAGGCCGGATTGTAATCCTGACCGAGGTTCCGTGTCAGGTTGGTCTGGCGGGAACCGTCGGCATCCATTCCGTAGATCTCTTTGTTGCCGTCCCGTTCCGACACGAAAACAATCTTTGTTCCGTCCGGCGACCATGCGGGGGCGCGGTTGTCGGCCCGGCCATGGGTCAGGCGCGTCGCGCCCGTGCCGTCGGTGTTCATCGTATAGATTTCCCAATGGCCGTTTTCATTCGACTCGTAAACGATCTTTTTCGCCCCGGCCATCGCCGGGGGCGAAAAAAGCAGCAGAACGGCGCCGGCGACCCATGTCGCGCGACCGGTTTTAAAAAACGCCTTCATCGCCTGGACTCCTTTTGTTAAGGGGCTCACGTCGCCCCCTCCACCGGCCAAGCCGGATGGAGACTCCCACTCTCGCTCGCTGTGCTCGCTGAGAGTCTATCCAATATATATAAGTCTCACGGCTGCCAACGGGGATAATCTTCCCTCGTCTGCGTGAACGTCAATTGCTCTTGATACCGACCATCGGTATCCATGACGTAGATTTCGTCATGGCCGGTCCGATTCGAGACAAACGCCACTTTTTTCCCGTCCGGAGACCAAAGCGGAACATCGTCCATCGCCGGATTTCTCGACAGGTTCAACGAGCCGGTCCCGTCCGAATTAACGATATAAACCTCTTCGTTTCCATCCCGCGTCGAGATGAAGGCGATCTGCCGGCTGTCCGGGGACCAGACAAACATCCCGACCCCTTCCTCGGCCGGACTGTGGGTGACGTTCACCGGTTTGGACCCGTCGGCATTCATGACATAGATCTCCCAATTCCCGTCCCGGTTCGTGACCCACGCGATCTTGGAGCCGTCCGGCGACCAGGAGTGACTTCCCCGACCGTCCTCGGCCGGGTTATTCGTCAGGTTTTTTTGATCGGTTCCATCCGCGTTCATAAGGTAGATCTCGTTGTTGCGGTCGCGGTTTGAAACAAAGGCCACCCTCCGGCTGTCGGAGGACCAGTTGGGGTTCCAATTGTCGCCGGCCGCGGTCAAACGTGTCTGACGCCGTCCCTCCATGTCCATTCGGTAGATCTCGCGGCGGCCGTCCCGATTCGAGACATAGGTGATCCATTCGCCGTTCGGCGACCAGGAGGGGCTGAAATCATCCCCCGCGCTGCGGGTGAGGTTGCGTTGATCCGATCCATCGGCATTCATCCGGTAGACCTCTTTGTTGCCGTCGCGGTCCGAAACGAAAAGAATTTCTCGGCCGTCCGGCGACCAGAAGGGGGCCCGATTCTCGGCCGTGGTATGGGTCAGACGGACCTGATGCGTCCCGTCGGCATCCATCAAATAAATCTCCCAATTCCCGGACCGCCGGGATTCAAAGGCGATCTTATGATCCCGGTCGGGTTGGGACGGAGGGGGGGGCGAGGCTTGCGCGACCGTCCCGCCCAGCGCCACGGTCGATACCACCTCGTAGTCGGAGGCGTCGATGATCGAAACGTCCGAGGACCCTTGATTGACGACATAAACCGTCCGGCCATCGGGAGAAACGGTGATGTCCCAAGGATTTTTCCCCACCGAAATCTTCCGGACGATCTTTTCATCCGCGGTATCGAGCACCGAGATCTCCCGGGCGTCGCGGTGCGCGATATAAAGAGAGCGGCCGTCCGGGGACAGGGCCAATCCGCCGGGATAGCTTCCGACCTTGACCATCCTCCGAATCCGCTTCGTCTGCGTATCCAGGATCGCGACCGCTCCGCTGTTCTCGATCGCCGCATACGCCGCTTTCCCATCCGGCGCCATCACGATGTCCCTCGGTCCCCGAAAAATCTCTTCACCGTCCGGAAGGACGACGGTCCGGGCCGCATCGGAACCCGGATCTTCCACGTTCAACCGGGCCACGACCTCGCCGGTTGTTGCGTCGACGACGCGGATCGAATAGAAGTCGGTCACATAGAGGGCTTTCCCATCCGGGGTGACCGCCACGCCCTGAGGCCCCGTGCCCATCGGGATCCGCTTTTTGACGCTGCGGCTGGCCAGGTCCACGATGGACAGGCTGTCGCCGGACTCGTTCGCCACGAAAATCGTCTTGCCGTCCGGCGAGACGGCCATCCCTCCCGGATCCATATAACGACCCTCTTCATCCTTCAATGAAATTTTGGCGCGGACGGCATTGGACCGGGTGTCCACCACCGCGATCGCATCCGCCTCGCCCAGGGCCACATAGAAATCCTGCCCATTCTGGGTGATAAAACCGCCGCAGGGGGGAGAGTCCACCGGCACCTTGCGGACCTGCGTCGGGTCGTTCCGATCGATGATGTAGAATTGGCGCTGGCCTTTCAACGTGACGTAAAGTTGGGTCGGACCGTAGATGATCCGGCTTGCCGTATGTTTGGCGAAAGAAGCTTCCGGATGCAGAATAACCGTTGCGAGGATTAAATATCTAGCCCATTTTTTCACCGGATCTCTTTCACCCGCATCCCGCATCTTGCATCCTCTCGCCATCAGCGTGCCCACGAGACCCATTTCTCCTCCGCATGGCCGTGTGTCAAACGGCGCGGATGAGATCCGTCCCGATCCAGGACTTCGATCTCCGAGACGCCGTCCCGGCTGCCCGTCGTGAACGCGATCCGCCCGCCGTCCGGCGACCACACCGGCCAGAAATGATCTTCCGCGTCGGCCGTCAACGGTGCGAGCTCCGAGCCGTCCGACCGCATTCGGTAAATCTGTTCACGACCGCCCCGGTCGGACACAAACAGAAGCGACGCGCCGTCCGGCGACCAGACCGGTCCGTCATCCGCGGCCGGATTGTTCGTCAGGTTGCGCAGGCCGGACCCGTCCGAAGCCATCACATAGACCTCGATGTTCGAATCCCGTTGGGAGACGAACGCGATCCGTTTCCCGTCCGGCGACCAGAGATGGGTATCCAGACCGTCGTTCGCCGGACTGTACGTCAGCCGGGTCGGACGGGTCCCGTCCTCCTCCATGACATAAATCTCGGGGTTGCCGTCCCGCGTCGAGACAAACAAGATCTTCGTTCCATCCGGCGACCAGACCGGGATGGCATCCATCGCCGTGCTGTCGGTCAGGCGCCGTTCCCGGGATGAAGCGGGCGGAACATCGGTCCCGACATCCACCGTATAAATTTCTTCGTTTCCATCGCGGACCGACGTAAACGCGATCCGCGTCCCGTCCGGCGACCAGTCCGGATCTTCTTCATCAGCCGGCGTGTAAGTCAGCCGGGTCTGTCCCGTGCCGTCGGCCTTCATCACGTAAACTTCCTTATTTCCGTCCCGGGTCGAAACAAACGCGATCCGCGTCCCGTCCGGCGACCAGACCGGCCAGATATCGTCGCCACGGCTTCGCGTGAGTCGGTCTTCCTTTCCGGTCGTCAGGTCCATGCGATAGACTTCCCAATTCCCGTCCCGGTTGGAGCTATAAACAAGCCGACCGTGATCCGCGAAATGCGGCGAACGGGACGGCATATCCGCACAACCCGCCGGGATCCCCATTGCAAAAACCGTAAAAACGAGCGGCCATCGAGTCACGGCTCAACGCTTCGGCTCACCCTTGCTCCGCTTTCTCTAATCTTTGGCGCATCGAAGCCCGTATGTATAATCCGAGTGCCATCCGTCCTTCTCCCGTGGACCGACCGTCGGAAGGACCGCCAACCGCGCCGCCGTTCTCGAAAAGGCGGCCCCGGTCAGATAGGACCCTCCCCGGATGATCTTAAAATCTCCGGACTCCTTGACCGTCCTCAGCGGATTGCCGGGATAGGACCGATAAGCCGTGGAGGTCCATTCCCTCACATTGCCGGCCAAGTCGTACACGCCGTAGGGACTGACATCTTCCGGGTGACTGCCGATCGGGGCTTTCCAACCCCGAACGGGATAATGTTCCTGCCCCGCGGGCGCCCTCCAAACCGCGCTGCTCTCCACCGTATTCGCGCGTCCGGGCTCAAACCGATCACCCCAGGGCCAGAGACGCCCGTCCGTCCCCCGCGCGGCCTTTTCCCACTCCGCCTCCGTCGGCAGACGCCGCCCGGCCCATCGGCAGTAGCCGACCGCGTCAAACCAGTCGACGTCCGAAACGGGGTAGTTGTCATATCCTTCCGGGAAACGATCCGCACGACCGGCTTCTTTCCAGTAACCCGGATATTTTTTTGAGCCCGTCGCCTTCAAAAATTGAAGGTACTGGGCCTCCGTGACTTCATAACGGTCGATGTAGAACGCCCGGATGTAGACCTTCCGCTGCGGAAGCTCGTCCACCCCGATATCAAATCCGATTCTGCCGTCCCGCTCCGCGCTCCCCATCTGAAACCACCCGGCCGGCACGTAGGCCATCGGGCTCTCCGGCACCGGGTGCCGGCCCCCGGGTGACAGCGATGCGCAGCCCCACGGAAGCCCTAAAACAAGGAGGCCGAGAAGGCCGGCGGCAAAACCGGTTCGCCTGCGTCCATGAAGTCCTGATCTATTTGAAAATCTCAAGGCCCTCTTCCGTCGTCCAGCGTCACGTTCAGTTCGCATCCTTCGCGCATCGGAAACCAAAATCCGGCTGGGCCAATTCGGCCAGGCGGAAATGCCGATGGGCCGGACGGGCAAAGGGATTGGCCGGCATGCCCCACGACCCTCCCCGCAGGATGCGAAATTTCTTGTCCGGCGCAATGGTCTTGATCGCTCCGGGATAAGATTGAAGAATGGAAGAGGTCCATTCCATCGCGTTTCCGGCCATGTCTTGCACGCCGTACGGGCTTGCGCCGTCCGGAAAACTCCCGACTGGCGTCGTCCAGTTTCGCTTTGAGTCTTCCGTATTGAGTCGATTGAGATCCAACTGGTTTCCCCAGGGCCAGATCCGCCCGTCCGTCCCCCGCGCGGCTTTTTCCCATTCTTCTTCGGTCGGAAGGCGTTTACCGACCCAATGACAGTACGCCTCGGCATCGTAAAAGTTCACGTCGATCACGGGATGATTGTCCTCCGGCGCCGGATAGCCGAATTCTTTATAATCCTTCCAGATGGACGGCGTTTCGTGTCCGGTCGCGGCCACAAACCGCCGATAGGGGCCGATGGTCACTTCATACCGATCGATCCAGAACGCCGGCACGGAGACGGTATGCCTGGGAATGGAATCCACGCCCACTTCGAACCCGATCTTGCCGTCCTTGGCGTCGCTGCCCATGATGAACCCGCCGCCGGGGATCAGCACCATGTCGTCCGGTGCCGCCGCTTCCGGCATCGAAAGGGGAAAAGGTTGAACGGTCAGAAGGACTGAAAGGAACATCAGCGATCTCACTCTCAAACTCATTGCAAATCTTTCGCGCACCGGAAACCGATCGACCGATGCCGCTTTCCGGGATCACGGGCCATGGTGCGGCTGGCCGATCGGGCATAGGGCTCGCCGGGCAAGGTATAGGCGCCGCCTTTGACGACTTTGTCTTTCCCGAACGCGCCCCGAACGAGCTTGCTCCCCGGATAAGCCTGATACCAATCGGCGGTCCATTCAGCGACATTTCCGGCCATGTCGTACACACCGTAGGGGCTCACACCCTTCGGGAAGCTCCCGACGGGCAACGTTCCACCGGCTTTATACTCCTGAACATTGGCTTTCAGGGGATCAAAGATGTTTCCCCAGGGCCAGATCCGCCCGTCCGTCCCCCGCGCGGCCTATTCCCACTCCGCCTCCGTCGGCAGCCGTTTCCCGGCCCATTCGCAATACGACTCGGCGTCGTCCCATGATACATAAATGACGGGGTGGTTTTCAAACTCTTTCGGAACACCCCCTTCCCGCGCCCACGGGTAAATCTCCGGAAACCGCGGATCGCCGGGCGGTTTGCGTCCCGTCGCCTCGATGAACGCGCGATACTGCTTCGCCGTCACCTCATAGCGGTCGATATAATACGCTTTGAGCTTCACGCTATGCTGCGGCAGCTCATCCACGCCAACGGTAAAACCGACCCGCCCGTCTTTGGGCAGGCTGCCCATCAAAAATCCGCCCGCCGGGATCAACGCCATGTCCTGCGGCGGGGACGCCCACGGCGTCGCAAGGTTGAACTGTTGCAAGGATATAAAGGCTAAAAAGGCGAACGACCCTCTGAACCTTTTACGCCTCTGCACCTTTGCACCCTCAAACCTTATCCGCTCGTCCCCGGGTTTCTCCCTCCGGCGCACCACCGGGCGTTCGGCGTGCCCGTGCTCGTGGCCTGATAAGCGCAGGAGTCCATCACCTCGTTATGACAGCGTAAATAACATCGAAAGGCGGACCCGTCATAGAACCACATCGGCTTCTGAGCCGTGGTCCCTTCCACGAGCGGCCCGAAATTGATCAAGTGCGTTCCTCTCACGCCGTCCACCATGCCGTCCACGCTGTCTTCCGCCAGCATCCCGCCGCGGCCGTCACCATAGATGGTATTGAGCGCCTCGATGTTCGAATGAACATTATAGTGGCATTCATGGCACATCGCGCCGCTCCATCGCAGATGATACATATGAAGGTTCCCGTTCCACCACGAGTCGACGCCGGCGGAAGAAGGGGCCAGGCCGAAAAACCGGGTCAAACTGCGGTCCTTGTCCCCCAAAGTAGTCTGTCCAAAATAAGTGGTCGTTACGTCCGGATCGAAGGCCGCGCGATCGTGGCACTGGAAGCAGAGCAGGAATTTTTGAAAATGGCTGTTGTTGGAACCGTGTCCGCCTCCGGCGATGCCGTGCCCGGCGCCGGCCCCCCCCGGATTGTATCCGTCTCCATCGGTACAAGTGGCGGGGTCTTTCTGCTCAAAACACCGCCCCGGGGCGAGGATGTCGGTATCGTAATTAGCCCGCAAGAGGCGCCGATGGATCGAGCCGTGGGGGCCGATGGGTTGGCTCGGCCTTCCGGTAATATACGGCACGTCGTTATTTAACGCGGGCCAGATATCGGTCGGTCTCAGGTTCGATTCCGTCAAGGGACCCAGGAACCCCGGAGTCACCGGCGAATCGTTCGGGGTATTATTGTAGGCGTCGTATTTATCGTTGTTGTGGCAGTCCGTGCATTGGATCGTCAAATTGGAAAGCGCGCTGCTCGCCGTCCCCGCGGAAGGAAGCGTATCGGCCGGCGTCTGGCAGCCCGTGATTTCAAAGGCCGCCGACAATTGCTTGCACAACTGCGGCGAGCCGTTCCGGCCCGGCATGACAACGGGATGGTAGGCCGCGTTCTTCATTTGTTGGGTGTGCGAGAAGACCGCGGTCCCGAACCGGGCCAGGTCCACGCTGATCATCGCGGGGGTATCCAGATCATGGGACAGCGGATTGAACTCCCGCCATTTGTTGCTGAAGCCTTTATAACTGAACTGATCGCCCGTCGTGCCGTTGGTCGGATCCGTGCGGGGCGAAAAGGGGATGGAAACATAGCTCGCGTAATTGGGGGGCACGGCCAAAACGGTGATGTCGTCCGGGTTCCGGTAGTACCTTGCCGAAATCGGGCCGAAGAGATTGGTATAGCTGTTGCCGTGGCAGCGCAAACAGACCTCATACACGTAGGGATCCCGATTGGCCGATGTGCCGTTGATCGTCGTCTCGTTCCCGCAGATCTCGAAATTAGGACTTGAGCATCGACCCACCACGATGGGACGACTCCCCGTGATATCGATCCCGATGCCCTTCATTCCCTTGAGCCGGCCTCCCTCTCCATTCGCACCGGGCGGATTGGCATTCGGCGCGCCGTTATAGGACAAGGCGGCCAGGTTGGGACTGTTCAACTGATGGGGATTATGACAGTCCACGCATTCGATATGCGCCACGTCGGGCGTGTTCCTACCGGGCGTTTCCTCATTGAGGACAGGAACCAGGGCGAGACCCTCGCTCTTGAGCTGCACCCCCTCCTGCGATCGGGAAATAAAGACCGGTTCATGGCCGCTCGCCAATTGAAGACACATCGCGCTCCCCGTGCCGCTCCCGCCCGCGCAGGTCGAACTGTCCTTATTGAACTCGGAAAAAATATCCGGAGCGATGCGCGCCGCGCCGGCGAGAAACCTCGGGTTGGCCCCGGTGGTCGGATCCCCGGCGGGCAATAGATTCGCAACAATCGAATTCACGCTCGTGGTGTTGGGCGCATGGCAAAGGAAGCAGGTGTTTTCGATCGCATCGCTTCCCCCGAAGGTGGTCACCCCTTCCCGATGAATCCTCTTGGCCCCCTGGGCCGTGTGCGGATCATGACAGTTGCGGCAGGCATAGGCCCCCACCGTATGGGTGACGTTGCCGTCAAAATCATACGGGTTTGTCGAATCGGGATACGGCGCATGCACCGCCGTGCTCACCGCATGCGTGCTGGGACTCCAACCCGGTTTGTTGTGGCAATACAAACAGATGATCTGTCCCGTCGCCGGGGTCGGGCCGCCGGCCCCGCCGGGAAGGAAACCGGACTCGCTCGCATTCTGGAGACGCGGCGCACGAAGAAACTTGGGATAGGTCACGGCGTGGGGGTTGTGGCAGGAGGTGCATTGAACGTTTTCGAATACCATCGGCGCGTCCGTGCTTCCGAATCGCTTCACGCCGGTTTTATATCCCCCCGCGGGCGCCAGAGGGGTGACGTCGTTGATACCCGCCGGCGCATTTCCAGGGTCGACCAGCTCCGTGTCGGTTTTCGTGGCCAAATCAGAATCGAATCGAAACGAGATCGGATGGTCATTTTGAAGGTTTGTCCCCAGGTAGCGGGTATCCCCGGTTAACTCCGGATTCGGTCCGGGTCCCGTTCCCAGCGGCATTTGACCTCCCGATTGCACGCCGCTCATCCCGAGGGTCGCGCCCAGGTAGCCTCCCGATCCGGGTTTGTTCACCACCGTCCCGATCGCGAGCGTGCCGTCGTGGCAGGACAGGCAGAGCCGGGAATACCCGGTGGGTTTGTTGGTATCGTTCAGCTGCCCTTCAAACGAAAAGCTCCAGGTATTGTCATACAAGGTATAGGATTGGGTATTCTGATAGTCGATGTTGCGGTTCCAGATCGGCGCTTTGATGGTCGAGGCCGTGGCGTTGGCGCCATGGGGCGTGTGGCAGAAGACGCAGATCTCGGACGTCTCGGTGGACTTGACGGTTCCGAGCCCCGAGCTCGAAAGGTTGTGTTTCGTGATCTTGATGTTCTCTTCGATCGTGACGGTCCCCGGCGGCACGGGCTGGGCCAACACCGGACCGACCATGCGGACGAGTTGGAACATCACCACAGCACCGAGCGCGGCCCATGGCCAAAAACGGCCCCGGTGGCCGTGTCGCTCAGGAAACCGCATGAAGGTCATTCGCCGATTTTTCATAAGATCCCGACTTACAATCCCTCTTAAACCCATCTCGCACCCTTTCTTTCTTGGACCCGGCATCCGTGAGGATGGAGGGACGGCCTCGTCACGGTCGAGGCTCTCCCAAAAACTGGAAAACCTCCACGCGCTGGTTGTAGGTGTCCGCCACATAAATCCGGTTCTTATTGTCGACGGCGATGCCGGCCGGCAAGTAGAAGTCCCCGGCTTTCTCGCCGGTTCGACCGAAGTTCAAAAGCAATTCCCCCTTCCGGTCGAAAATCTGGATCGTGTCGTAGAGGCCGTCCACCACATAGATATGTCCGGAAGCGTCCACCGCGACCCCTTTGGGTTTTGAAAAACTGCCCAGGGTATTTCCGACATGGCCCAGCTTGCCAAGAAATTTTCCGTCCGCATCGAAGATCTGCACCCGGAAGTTCATCGAATCCGTGACGTATAACGCGCCTTCCGAATCGATCGTGATATGGGTTGGAAAATTCAGCTCGCCGTCCTCTTTTCCGCGCCGGCCGAAGGTCATCAGCCGCTTGCCGGAAAGATCAAAGGCCGAAACCTGATGGGCCGCCGTGTCCACCGCGTAAAGGCGCTGCAGCTTGGGATGATAGGCAATGCCGGTCAGGCGCTGAAACTGTCCCGCGTCTCCGATCGTCCGGACCCATCGTAATTTTCGGGGTTCATACACGAAGATCCGGTTGAGCTCCGAATCGGACACATAGATCAGGCCGCGATCGTCCAGGGCGACGCCGACAGGCGACATCAAGCGGGATCGGCTCCGCTCGATCCAAAAAATCTGCCGATAAGTCTTGTCCGCAAAATCGTAGATATGGACCGCCTGGAGGCCGGTGTCCGTGACGTAGACGCGCCCCTTCCCATCGGTGGCCACGGCATACGGACGAATCATGTGGGGGGCCGCCTCCGGGCCGAACAGAAATTCAACGGTCATCCTGAACCAACTCCGTTTCGCGCCCAGATCCTTGGGTTCGGAAAAACTGTTCAGATACGAAATGACAGGCGGATCGGGCGGCAATGGCCAATACCGTTCGACCTTGGTTTTGGCTGCTTCAGGGGTGGCGCAGGCCGTCAACATCAACCCCGCCCATAAAAGCCCGATCCATCGTCTCCCCTTCATCAAAATGACCTGCTGGCCCGCCCCATGATGGAGCGGGTTCCGTATCGATTTCCGGCCGTCCGGGTTTCTATCTCCTGATACTGCACGCCCATCATCAATTTGCCGATCTGGTAATTTAAAGTCAGATTCTCCTCCAACACATTGACATCCGCCAGGAAGCGGTTGTCCTCTTCCATATCCTTGACCGAGACAAGCAGGTTGGTGTTGAAGATCAAATACGTTGTATATTGAACCTGGCCGGTCACAATCTGTCGGTCCAGAAGAAGCACGGCCGGATATTTTTCAATCCGGTAGGTTGTGTTTACCAGAAGGCCGATCGCGGTCGAGTAGTTGGCCTGCGCGTCGGCCGAGGTAACCTTTCCGGCGATTCCGAAGCCCGTGCTGTCGGAGTAGTTGGCCGTGCCTCGGAGCAGCAGATTATCCCCGTTCAAAATCAGATTCCTAAAATACGAACTGTCGGCCAAGAGCTGGAGGAGATAGGTGGTTTGATTGTTCCGGACGGATTCGGTCGTGCGTTGGATGTTGCTGTAGGTCGTGTTGAAACCGACGTGGATGATCTGGGTGTTGGTGTTGTCCACCCCCAGCGAGATGTTGTTGCCGAGATCTCGCGAATCGACGCCGGTCGGTTGCGTGTTTGAAAGGCCGTAGGTGATCTGATAGGAAGTCCGGTACTGCAGAAGTTGCCAGGGCCGTGTGTACGTCATGTTATACTGGTATTGCTGAAACAGATTGTTGGTATCCTCCGCGCCGGTGGCGCCGGTGGACGTCAGCCCCGCGCTTCCGGCCAGGCCGGTGGTCAGTCCGAAGATCGGACGGTAGTTCAAGGTGGCGTCGGCCGATTCGGAATTAATGGTCGAATCGGTGACCGAAATGTGCAGATATCGGCCGTCAAAGTTTGAATCCGTCTTTTCGTTGTATCGCAGGTTGGCCACGCCTTGGACGGCCTGGCTCTTAAAATCATTGAAATACGGCGTTTCGGTATAATTATAACTGGCCATTCCATCCCACCAATACAGCGGGGGCCGATAAATCATCGCGGCGCCGTAACTCCGCTCCTGAAAAAAAGCGACACCCGGGGTCGGCCCGCCCGGCACCAGCGGAATGGCGGTCACATTTTCCGGAATATGCCGTTGGGCGTAATGCCCGTACGCCGTGAGGGTTAGGCTGGTCGTCAATTGGGTGTTGGTGTCGAGGTCGAGGCCGTGCGAGGTGGAGGGAGACGAGGTGTTGGTGTCCGCTTCGCTGAATTGGTACCCGCCCGACAGGTGGGTTGCTCCCAGGGTCGTGTCCGTCAACGCGGTGAAGGTTCGGGTTAGAAATTCGTCTCCCGCATCCGATTTCAGATCGGATTGCTGGAAGTTGAACGTCAGGCGGGGGATCTGGCGAAGGTTCATGACCCAGTTTGCGCCCAAAGAGTCGATATGGTCTTTGGTGGTCAGACCCGAACCGCCGATATCCAGGTCGCTCCGCCGCTCCACGCGTTGAGCGTTGAGGTCCAGGGGCGACCACAACGGCAACAGATTCATAGCAAGACGGTATTCCGTCACGTTAAAACGGTTCTTCTGATCCGGCTGGTCGAGACGGATGTTTTGATCCAGCCATGAAAAGTCGAAGCGATAGCTGCCCAGACGATAGGCGTCTCCAAAAAAGTCCAGGCCGTATTGTTGGTTGAGCGAACTCATTTTGCTGGTCGTTTTACCCACGTCCGTATCCGAAAAGGTCGTGGATCGGTCGTAATCGATGTTCAGGGAGCCGCCGATATTGAGAAAGCGCGCATGGACTGTGGAAGCTTCCATAACGACCCACAGGGCCGCCAGGATCCACAACCAGCGGCGGTTCGGCTTCGGGACCCGCGACGCGACGCTCCCGCACTCTTCCCATGGACAACCCCTTCCCGAAACAGCGGACCGGACACACCGGTGGACATGCCCCGCGATTCCCCTTTGCATCAATGGCCCCGCGCCCCGATGAAGGATGGTTCCTGAACAGGTGCCCTTGAAGAATCCCGGCTTTTAAGCCGAGTATTCTTCGATCCGAGTGGAGAGGACCCTATTTTGATTCACTCGCCAACACCGCCCTCCCAGGCGGGGATTGCGCTCGCCACACGGATTCAGGATGAACCGACGAAATTCGGATCAGTAGATTTTAATCTCGGCCTTTGCACGGAGGCCGTCCATCCACGCTTTCAATTTTGCGTCTGTAGCGGACTCCTGCATTTCCTTTCGCAGCAACGCCTTGTTGAGATCTTCATAGGCCAGCTGCTGCTCCGGCCTTTTCTCTTCGACTTTGAAGACGACATATCCGTACAGGGTCCGAATCGGATCGCCGACGGAACCCACCGCACGATCGTACGCCACCCGTTCAAGCTCGGCATAAGGCAAGCGCCCTTGATGAAGAAGACCGGTATCGCCCCCCTTCGGTTTCAATTCCGCGTCGTCCGAAAACTCCCGAACCAATGTTTCAAACGCTTCCCCCTTTCGGGCGCGGTCGGCCAACTCCTGCGCCTTCCGACGGCCGGTTTCCCAATCACCCGCAAGGCCGGCGGGATCCACACGGACCAATAAAATCCGCAACCGGATTTGGGGCGGAAGTCTGAACTGTTCCCGATGGCCGTCATAATACGTTTTCATCTGATCGTCACTCACGCTGATCTTCGAACGGACTTCCTGGTCGGTCAGCTGTTGGATGGCCAGGAAACGTTCGACCCCGGTCCGGACATCCTCCGGAGTCAGCCCCTGGACCTTTAACGCCTCCCGGTATTGCTCCTGCGACGGGAAACGGCTCTCGATTTTCTGAATTTCGGCCACGACGGTTTCCGGCGTCACTTTAACCTTGAGGCGCCGGGCCTCCTGAAACAGGACTTCTTGGCCGATGAGCCGGTCCAGCTCTTCGCTTCGTATCTCCGTCATCCGCTTCTCGGAGATATTCCGATGGCCGGTCTCCGGAATCCGCTCCTCCACGGCCTTTTTCAAATCAAGCGCCCGGATTTGGACCCCGTTCACCGAAGCCACGGGCTTCGACAGATCCATCCGTCCGCCCTGATCGGCCGGCGGACCGTCGGGCCCTCCCGCTTGAACCCCGGTCTCCGCAAAGCAGAGCATGGCCAGTAAAAAAATCGCGGGGACGCGTCGCTCCTTTATTGTCGCGCAGATCCTCCAAGTTGACTTTTTATCTTCCATCATGCATAAAAACAGGATG
The DNA here is from genome assembly GCA_035517655.1 of Nitrospiria bacterium. Classification (NCBI taxonomy): domain Bacteria; kingdom Pseudomonadati; phylum Nitrospirota; class Nitrospiria; species Nitrospiria bacterium. Next base: position 75,618 of record DATIYJ010000035.1, read on the forward strand.
CCTCACACCCCAATCGCGAGAAGCATCCGCGAAATAAGTCTTTTAATTTCCATCGGTCGAAGCAGGGTCGCCCCGCCTTTACCGGCCCAAGCGAGGTTCTTCACCTTCTATTTCTGGTGGCAAGACAGACAGACCAGACTCCCCGCGTTCGGATTATCCGCAATTAAGGTGGCATCGCCGTTCCCGAGCAGGTCGTTCACGGTCGTCGTTCCGCCTCCGCTGACAAGGGCCACGGCCGAGTCATAACGGCTCGGCAGACGAAGGAACAGCGGCCGGGGCGCGTGCGGGTTGTGGCAGGAGGCGCACTCGATATATTTTCCGGTGCCCGGCGTCCGGGTCGCTCCCGGATAGGCCCGAATCCGGTCCCGCTTATCCGCATTCAATACCCCCGTTCGGGTCAAAAAGGTCATGCCGCTTCCGGATGGATCAGGCTGGGAGAGCGCAAGCACCGAATCAAACTGCGGATCGGTCGTCGGGATTTCCATGCTGATCGGGTGATCGTCCGACAGGTTGGTCGTGAGGTTCGGGAACGGCCTCGCCCCGCCCGTGATCAGCTCGTAGTTCGGCCCGGTGTCCGTCCGGTCGCCGGCATCGGACATGGACTTGTCTACATCCAAAAAAGCGGTGTTGGCCGTGATGATCCCCGTTGTACTTCCCGGCGGAGTCAGGTTGGCGGGCCGGTATCCGCCGGAGCCGCTCATGTTGATCAAGGAATCAAGCGCGACCGTTCCATCGTGGCAGGACAGGCAGGCCAGGGAAACACCCTGAGGCTGACCGGAGTTCTGAGCGTCAAAATTGGGGCTGTTGTAAATCGTGTACGATCCGGACGTGCCCACCGTCCGGTTCCAGAGCGGCGCGGAACCCGGCGCGTTCAGATTCGCCCCGTGCGGCGTATGGCAGAAAACGCAGACCTCGGCTGAATTGCTTCCGGCATTCGGGAGGTTCGGGTTGAAGTCTCCCTGCTTGCTGGAACTGAGATTATGGAGCGTGTGCAAGATGTCTTCGGCCGGCACGCTTGTATAGCCCGGCGAATGACCCGTTGCGCCCCCCAAATGCATCGCCCGGCCGGGCAAGGGGAAGGCGACCATCAGCGCCCCGATCATGAGCATGAAGACGTTCCGTTTCAATTTCAACCGCATTGACTTTTCCTCCTCTCGTATGTTGCGAATCCGGTTTCGCATGTATTCTGGTTCGGCATATAATTATTTTCCATGACAGGACAAACAGATGGCGCTCCCCGCATTGGGCCGCTGTCCCCACATTTTCCCGTTGGGGTTCCCGAAGGTATCCGACGGAGACAGATCCTTCTCGACCAAGCCCGGCACCCCGCTCGGCAGTCTCAGGAAGGAAACACGCGGGGCATGAGGGTTGTGACAGGAGGCGCATTCGATAAAATAACGCCCCGGCTGATCGGTCGAAGGGTACGCCCGGAGCCGGTCCCGCTTTTCGAGCGGCCAGATCACGGGCTGATGGGGATCGGTCCGGCTGATATAGGCCACGCTGGTTCCGTCCGTCCCGCCGTCCAATTTGGCCGTGGTCAGATCCCGACAGATCTGGTTGAACTGGGCGTCGGTCAGGCACGGGATTTCAATCCCGACGGGATGGTCGTCACGAAGATCCAGGCCCAGATTCGGGAAGGGCTGGGCACCCTCGCCGCCGCCGCCCCCGTGCACCAGGTCGTGCAGGCCTCCTGAGAACGGACTTTCAGCAGTCGTTTCCACGTCGTTTGAATCCCGCAGCCCCTCATTGAAGGTTTTGTCGGGACCCACGATCCCGCCCCCGGAAAAATTAATCGTCGTCGTGCTGGTGCCCGGACCCCGCCCCGTACCGAGATTGGCCGGAATAAACCCGCCCGAACCCGGCGCGTTGATCATCGCGTCGAATGCGATGCTTCCATCATGGCAGGACAGACAGGCCAGGGAGACGCCCTTGGGCCGACGCGTCCCGGTGACGTCCTGCGCATCGAAATTCGGAGAGCTGTAAACAGTGTAGCTGGTATCATCCGGCAGCAGACGGTTCCAGAGAGGGGCCTGCCCCGAGGCGGCCAAATTGGCCCCGTGCGGGGTGTGGCAGAAAACGCAGATCTCGGTCGTGCCGGTTTCATTGATATCGGGATTGGAGGAAAGATTGTGTTTTGTCCGGCTCACGTCTTCCGACAGCCTCACATCATGCGTGGCCCAAACCTTCGGTTCCATCGACACCATCAGGAGCATGCCGATCAGAACCTGAGCCGCGCGGATACTGCGTACAGTTAAACGGCGCACAACCCGTTTGCCTCCTGACCGATCGCGGTACGGCAATAACCTCGGGACTTGCCTCCGACCTTCGGGTCACTTCTTCATGGCGGCCGTCTGGGCGGCCTTGTATTTCTCGCTCAGGTATTGATAGATATCAATCCGGTGGTTGTACTGATCCGCCACATAAATCAGGTCGTCCCGATCGATATTCATCCCGGCCGGCAGCCAGAACCGACCCGGCTGGCTCCCGAATCCGCCGAAAAAAAGAAGCAGTTGTCCCTGCGGATCGAAGATCTGGACGTTATTGAAGGCGGCGTCCACCACATAGATATGCCCTTCCGAATCGACCGCAATCCCTTTGGGCTTTGCAAACTGGCCCAGCCCCGTGCCGACGCTTCCGAACTTGGACAGAAACTTCCCATCCGGATCAAAGATCTGGACCCGGAAATTAAACGTGTCCATCACGAACAACTTGCCGTCTTTATCGATCGCGATATTCGTGGGCCAGTTGAACTGGCCGTCCTCGACGCCGCGGCCGCCAAAATCAAAAAGAAACTTCCCTTCCTTCGAATCGAAGACGGAAACGTTGTGCTTTTTCGTATCGACGATGTAGACGCGGTTCAAGGCATCGTTGACGACGATGCCGACCGGCTGATCAAAACGGCCCTTTTCACCGATTCCGAACAGGAAGTTCCCATCATGATCGTACACCACGCCCCGGTTCTCGAGCGTGTCCGTCACATAAACCCGGCCGGCCGCGTCGGTCGTCACCCCCATCGGTTTGGCCAGCACCCCCGGTCCTTCCAAACCGATCACGGTGAATTGATGATTTTTGGTGTCAAAGACCAGAACGGTCGGCCACCCGCTGTCGGTCACAAACAACCGCCCCTCGCGATCCATGTGAACGGCGTAGGGTTTGGCGATGCGCGCAACCGACTTGGAACCGGTGATGAACTCTTCGATTGTTTCCCATACCCCTTTCGGCTGAACGTCCTCCGAACTGCTGATGCTCTTGACGTACTTGATCCGGGGCTCCTCCGGAGGCAAGGGCCAGATAATATCGACGGGTTTTGGGGGCGTGGCGCAAGCGGTCGTTATCAATAAAACGGTCATCAGCCCAAGAAACTGTTTTCGCTTGATCCTCGTCCTCTTCATCGGTCCATCGGCTACTTTTGATGACAGGTCAGGCATAAGGCGCTGTATCGGTTTGATGTCCTCAGAAACGGGTCTCGTCCCTCGATATTCTTCTCGTCCGGATTATGCGGATCGTGACACGACGCGCATTGAACCTTGTCGTCGTCAAACGTCTGAACGCCGTTCGGAAAGGTCCGGCCTCCGTCTTCCTTCGCAATGAGCGGTTGATTGAAGGCGGAGTCTTTGCCGAAGGTCGGATACGGGATCGAAATCGGGTGGTCGTCTCGAAGGTTCCGGGTCAGATACCGGATGGTCGCGTCATGGGCGCCGCTCAACGCGGCGTAGGCCCCGCGTTGCCTGTTATGACACTTCCCGCAAGCATCCGACCCCACGCTCCCTTCCGGACTCATGCGGTAATGCACTCCGGAATCATACCAATCATGAAACTTCGGTTTATTCAGCACGGCGTCCACCGCCACGGATCCGTCGTGACACGAGAGGCAACCGAGGGAGATGCCGTCCGGAGCGGACGCGCTCGAATCGAAATTGGGGCTGGAGTACATTTCGTAACCCTGTGGATTCGGAAGGTGACGGTTCCAGAGGGGCGACACGGTGCCGGCGTTATGGGGCGTGTGGCAATAGATGCAGGTCTCCTCATAATCGTTGAACGATCCGCCGGTCATCGGGCCGGTCGGACTGCCGTAGCCCCTTCGGTTCAACGCGGAAAGGTCATGTCGCGATCCGATGATGGTGCCTCCCAAAGCAGACATGGCCAGGATGATCAGGCCTCCACCGACGACGACAACCGCAATAAGGTACCGAGAGGTCTTCATGTCCCCTCTTGATGATGAGCCAACGAAGCGCTTCTTCTGCCCTCTTTACTTAATTAAAGAACGTGTTTGAGGGATGATTCGGTCAAGGGTTTGCTCATTGATTTACCAATGTGTTAACAGGTTATGACAATGTTCTGACCCTACGAGTGTCCTAGGCTACAAAATTTGGCCGGAACTGTCAAGCAAAAAACTGGCACAATTCTGTCGTATGTCCTTTGTTTATATAAATAAATGAATACGATCGGAGTGATGACCCGCAAAGGCCCGGATGGGAATATTACTGCGGAGAATAACCTTCCAGTTTACTGATCCCCTTGAGTGTTCCAAACCATTTATATCCGAACGCGTCCATGACCGCGGCAAATACGCCGTCATCCACCAATCCTTCTTTAGACGTGAAACGGCTCCAACGGCCGCCGCTGAGCAGACTCACCCCGCCCTCGGTCGCGGCATAAAGATCGTCGGCCTTATCGATAAGAATGTCCGAGATGAAATTACCGGACAATCCGTCCCGCGTCGTGTAGGTCGTCCAATGCTTGCCGTCGAACCGGCTCAGCCCCGCGCCCCAGGTTCCAAACCATTTATTGTTTTGAGAATCGACCGCCGCGGCCAGGATGTAATTCGGATTGTATCCCTCGGCTTCTTTTCCGGGCGTGGTGCGATGATGGAAGCTGGGGTTGGGGATTTTTTCATACGAACCGATCGTCTCAAGATCCGCGCCGACGCCGTCCTTATGCGTATAACTTACAAACCCCCGGCCGTCGTATCGTGTTACCCCGCCTTCCGTCCCCAGCCAGATCACTCCGTCATGATCCATGGCCAGGGCATAGACCCAGTCGTCGACAATCCCGTCCGCCTTGGTGTAACTCTTCCATTTTCTCCCGTCAAACAGGCTGACCCCTTTCCAGTTCGCCACCCACATGCGCCCGCCCTGGTCGAACAGGATGTCATATACATAGGGATCCGCCAGGTCCGGAACGTTGTAATGGCGCCAGGTCTTTCCGTCAAACTCGGCCAGACCTCCGCCATGCGTTCCGACCCACTTGTTCCCTTGAGAGTCCAGTTTGACCGTCGTGACAATGTCCGACACAAGACCGTTCTTGCTGTCATATCGTCCCACAATTTGGTCCTGAACAAGATCGTATTTGATCAGTCCCTGCTCCGTGCCGACCCATACATCGTTTCCTTCAAACGCCATCGAAAAAACGCTGACGTTCATCTCGTAATTGGTCCAAACGGGGTGGGTTGACACAGCCGGTTTCGAAGAGGTGCAGCCCGCGATGTCGGAGAAGCTGACGGTCCAGATTAAGATAAGCGGGAGGAAGGCGCTACTTCGACTCATGTGGCTCCTAACTGAAGCCTTATGATTCTACGCGCGGGAAACAAACGAGTCAAGGCCGTTTCTTGACAAACCTCGCTCTCTTACTTAAGATGAAAAAACAATTCCGGAGTCCTTCGATGACCGTTCATCCGTCCGAACAGGTTATCCCGGCCGTCAAAAAGCCGGCTTCGTTGACCGTCGCATTGTGGACCGGACTCCGTCCATTGGACTGGATCAAAAACCTTTTTGTTCTGGCGCCTCTCCTTTTTTCCGGTCACCTTTTTACCGCCGAGTTGGTTTCAAAAACATTGTTGGGCTTCATTCTTTTCTGTATCCTCTCCAGCGGGGCCTACCTGTTCAATGACGTCATGGACCGCAAGGAGGATCAATACCATCCGGGAAAAGTGCTTCGCCCTATCGCTGCGGGTCAGCTGCCGGCGGCCTTGGCCGGCGTGGTCGCCTTTGGACTGATTTTGACCGGCTTGATCGGGGCCTTTGTGCTGGATGTCCGCTTCGGGATGATCGCCGCCGTTTTCAGTCTCCTGCACCTGGCCTATTCCTTCGGTCTCAAAGATTGGGTGATCGTCGATGTCCTTCTCATCGCCGCGGGATTTGTCCTGAGGGTTTTGGGCGGGGCGGCGCTGGTTGCCGTCGTCCCATCGGCCTGGATCATCCTGTGCACCATGCTGCTCTCCTTATTTTTAGGATTTTCCAAGCGACGACACGAGTTGGTTCTTTTGGGTGACCAGGCGGTTGCCCATCGGAAAGTGCTCCGGCAGTATTCCGTGACTTTCTTGGACCAGATGATCGGCGCGGTCTTGGCCGCAACCGTCGTATCCTATGCGTTGTACACGATTAACAACGGCCCGCTCCAAATCTATTCGGTCTTCTTTGTCTTATACGGAATGTTTCGCTATCTTTACTTGATTCATCACCGGGGCCACGGCGGCCATGCAGCCGAGTCTTTCTTGACCGATCGCCCGCTGCTGGCCACCGTGGTGGGGTGGACCCTGTTCATGTTATGGGACATCTACGGGTGACTGCCATCGAGACCGCTGGTGTCTTGATTCTTTCGGGACATCTTGACAAATATTTTTTTTGCGATATTATGTTCATATAATGAACATAACTTCTTTATCTACAGAAATACCCGATAAGGACAAGGATTTGCTCAATCGCGAGTCCCTGCATACCCTCCAGATCCTGGATGAGGTCGCCACCGGCAAACCCCTGACCCAACGCGATCTGAGCAACAAACTCGGGATCGCCCTGGGAATGACGAACAATTACCTGAAGCGTTTGGCGCGGGAAGGCTACATTCAGATTATTCAAGCCGAACGAAAACGCCTTCACTATCTCCTGACCCCGAAAGGCATCGCGGAGAAAAGCGCGCTGACCTACCGTTACATCAAACGATCCTATCAATTTTTTACCGACGCCCGCCGAAAACTGGAGGTGTTTTTTCTCGACCTGGAAAAAGCCGGCGTCCGCTCGATCGTGCTTTACAAGGCCACCGTGATCGCCGAGATCGCGGTGTTGGTGCTGCAGGACCGTTCGATTCAACTTCTCACGATCGTCGACGACGCGACGGCCGGTACAACATTTTTAGGATATGGAATCGATCCGGTCAAGTCGCTGGCCGATCTGAAATTCGACCGTGTGCTGGTGACCACCGAAGAACCGACTGAAAAAGTTGCGGACCATCTGGCCGTCTACGGGGTAAAAAGGGACCGGGTTTGTTCACTATACTAATGCATCGGGACCTTCGCAAATATGCATAATCGGGATTCAGGCCGGATAGGGCCTCGCGGCGGGATGAATCCGATGTGGGTTTCATATCTCCCCCAAAAAATCCGATCCAGGCTGGAAGGCCGGAACACCCTTCAAAAGGTGGCGTCCAACACCGGCTGGCTTCTGGCCGACAAGGTGCTCCGGATGGGTGTCGGTCTGGTGGTCATGGCCTGGGTGGCCCGTTACCTGGGTCCGGACCGATTCGGAATTTATAATTACGCCGTCGCGTTCGTTGCCCTGTTCTCCGCCGTTTCCGCCTTGGGGCTGGATCCGATCGTTGTCCGGGACATCCTCCGTGATCCCGAGCACACCGATGAAACGCTCGGAACCGCTTTCCTTCTCAAATTGATGGGGGGCACGTCGGCCTTCCTGATTTCGGTCTGCACGATGACCTGGTTGCGGCCGACGGACAGCTTGACCCGCTGGCTGGTGGGCCTTATCGCCGCCGGCTTGATCGTCCAGGCTTTTGACTCGATTGATTTTTGGTTCCAATCGCAAATTCAGTCCAAATATACGGTTTATGCCAAGAGCGCCGCCTTCTTCTTGGCCAATATCGGCAAAATCGTTCTGGTCATGTTAAAGGCGCCGTTGATCGCTTTTGCGTGTGTCGGTCTTGCCGAGATCGCCATTGGAGCGACAGGGCTGATCGCGGTAAACGCGTGGCGGGGGCGCACACTCAAAAATTGGCGTTGGAATGCGGCCAGAGCGCGGCAGCTTCTTAGAGACGGTTGGCCGCTCAGCGTGTCGGGCATCGTGATCCTGATCTACATGCGGATTGATCAAGTGATGCTGGGAGAACTGGCCACCAACCGGGATGTGGGGAATTTCTCCGCGGCGGTTCAACTGGTCGAGGCTTGGTACTTTATTCCCATGATCATCTCCACGTCTCTGTTCCCGGTGATCGTCGAGTCCAAGAAGCTGGACAAGACCGTTTATGAAGCACGGATTCAAAGACTGTACGATCTGATGATCTGGATCGCCATTGGGCTGGCTTTGTTGGTTTCGATTTTATCGCGCCCGGTTGTCTCGATTCTGTTCGGTCCCGAATATGGCGGCGCGGCGCCGGTTCTTTCACTGCAAGCCTGGATGGCCGCCGCGGTTTTTTTTGGTGTCGCGAGACAGCAGTGGCTGACCTCCGAAGGTCATTTAAAAGACGGCATGCTTTTTGAAATCGCGGCTGTTCTTTTAAATGTCGGATGCAATATGATTTTGATCCCCGCCTACGGAGCGATCGGGGCCGCGTCGGCCTCTCTGATCACCGCTTACGGCGCCAACCTTCTCGTAGCCGTCTACTCCAGGCCGATCCGGCGCAGTGTCAAGATGTACCTCGTCAGTCTTACACTTCCCATGCGGTTTATAAAGAGATTATGTGCGGCATAGCCGGGATATACAACGTCGACAACAAGCCCGTGTCGAATGAGGCGATCAGAAAAATGACGGAGGTCATCCGCCACCGGGGTCCGGACGGCTCCGGTATTTATAGGGACGGAAACGTCGGGCTGGGACACCGGAGACTCTCCATTCTCGATCTTTCCGATAACGGCGTCCAGCCCCTGACTTACGGGGACGGAAAATATTGGATCGTCTTCAACGGAGAGATCTACAACTTTCTGGAGATCCGGCGAGACCTGACGGCCAAAGGCCATCGCTTTCGTTCCGAAACGGACACGGAAGTCTTGGTCGCCGCCTACGCGCAGTGGGGAGCGGACTGCCTCACGAAATTCAATGGGATGTGGGCCTTTGCAATCTATGACCGAACGGAGCGGGTCTTGTTTCTTTCAAGAGACCGATTCGGCATCAAGCCCCTTTATTATGCGTTCGACGGAAAATGCTTTCTTTTCGGCTCCGAAATGAAAGCGCTTCTGGCGTTTCCGGATCGGGGCCGCGAGGTGAGCGGCCCAAACATTCGTGCGGAGCTCCAGGATCCCTTCAGTCTGGAAGGAGGAGAGGAAACCCTTTGGAAGGGGATCAAGCGCCTCGAGCCCGGCCACAGTCTCATCGTCAAGCCGACGGGCGTCCGAAAATTGAACTGGTGGTCCACCCGCGACCATCTGAGACCGGTGCCCTCCACGCTGGAAGAACAGGCCGAGGAGTTCCGGTCGCTTTTTCTGGACGCGGTGCGACTGCGAATGCGCAGCGACGTTCCCATTGCCACCTGCCTCAGCGGGGGACTAGACTCCAGTTCGGTCGCGTGCGCCATGTCGAAGATTTTTTCGGAATCGAGCGTGGGACTCGAGAGAACGCCGGGGGATTGGCAGAGGGCGTTTGTACACATTTTTCCGGAAACCCCCCTCGATGAAAAGTCCTATGCCGATGAAATCGCCCGGCACGCCGGAATCAAACCCGTTTATATTGAGACGAAACCGGAAGAGTACCTTCAAAGCCTGGAAAAGGTTGTCTACCATTCGGAGGACCTTTACGGAGGCCTGCTCACGCCGGCGTATAACGTCTACAAGGCGGCCCGTGAGCACGCGGTGAAAGTGACTTTGGATGGTCACGGCGCCGATGAAATGATGGCGGGTTACAACCACTATGTCGGTTATGCCATGGCCGACGCGTTTCGAACGCGCAGGCTCCGACGGTATCTTCGACTCATTTCGATGCAGCTGGGCATGATCCGCGGCTCACAGAACCCCGTGATCCCCGCGGTTCTCGGCTCGATCTACCGGTCGAGCCCCTTCTTACAAAGGCTATATCCAAAGCACGTTCGGAACAATACGGTCGCGGGCCGCCGACGCGAAGGCGAATCCGAACACCCAACGCCGTTCCACGAAACGCTTCGGCGCAACTTATATTTCGATTTTCATAAAACGATTCTCCCGGCGATCCTGCGCAACTTCGACCGAATGAGCATGGCCCACGGTGTCGAGGTACGAATGCCGTTCATGGACTGGAGACTGGTCACGTATGTTTTTTCACTGCCTTCGGAAAGCCTTATCGGCCGGGGCCACGCCAAGCTGATCCTGAAATGGGCGATGGGCGGGATTCTGCCGGAATCCATCCGCTGGCGAAAACGCAAAATCGGGTTCAACGCTCCGATGGTCGATCTCTTTCGCGGCCCCTTGCGGTCCTGGATCGAGGACATGATCAGCAGCGAAGATTTTCTTCATTCCGAATTCTTCGAGGGGACAAAAATACGGAGCGAGTTTCAACGGAAATCAAAACAGGGAATGACGTGGGACGACGCCTATCGACTATGGCCTTTTATCAATCTCGCTCTGTGGACCCGGCTCTTTTTAAAGGGTCCGATGATCCCGGCGGGGACGTAACACAACGACAGGCGAAACGGATTCGATGAAGCCAAAACGAAAAGTGGCCGTGTTGGGCGCCGGAAAGTGGGGAGCGAACCTGATTCGGAATGTCTCCTTCAATGACGAAATCGAATTTACGGGGATCTGCGATTCGGATCCGGAGACCTTAAAAAAAATTTCGGGGCACTATCCGCATGTTCCCGCGTTTGACACCTATGAACGGATGCTGGAGGCCGGCCCGGATGCCGTCATCATTGCGACCCCGGCAAGGCGGCATTACGAACACGCCCGGAAGGCGTTGCTGGCGGGGCGGCACGTCCTTATTGAAAAACCCATGGCCGCAACACCCGCGGAAGCGCGCGAGCTCGCGGCGCTGGCGCAAGAAAAATCGGTCGTTCTGATGGTCGGCCATACGTTTCTCTATAACAACATCGTCCATGAAATCAAGCGCCGGCTGGACGGACGCGAGCTGGGCGATGTGTATTACGTGTATTCCCGGCGACTGAACCTCGGCCACGTGAGACAGGACGTGGACGTGATGTGGAATCTCGCGCCCCATGATATCTCCATCATCAATTACCTGCTTTCCTCGCGACCTCAAAAGGTTTCGGCCCAAGGATTGAGTTTCATCCAAAAACAAAAGAATATTTCCGATGTGGCCTTCTGCAAGATGGATTACCCCGACGGCCGCAGCGCCCATCTTCACCTGTCCTGGATCGACCCGCAAAAGGTTCGTCAGCTGGTCATTGTCGGATCGGAGAAGATGCTGGTATATGACGACACCGATCCCGACAAACATATTCAAATTTACGACAAGTCGGTTGAAAAAAAATTCACGGCGGACGTATCCGACTTCGCCGATTTCAGTACGAGGATCCGGGCCGGCGATCTCGTCATTCCCAACATTCGGCTCACAGAGCCGTTGAGCGTAGAAATCTCCCACTTCGTGGAGTGCACCCGGAATGGAACACGGCCCAGGACAGACAGCCAAAACGGGCTTGAGGTGGTTTGCGTCCTTCAAGCGCTGAGCGACTCGCTGGCCGACGGCGGATCGGTCGCCGAGGTCAACTATCTCTCCGCATCCTGAGCGCAGATCCGTCCACGCGGCTCCATGGTGCTTGAAAGGGCGTGTTTTGAGGACCCGTAAGAGATGAAAAGAATCTTGGTTACCGCTTCCGGCGGCGCGCCGGCGCTCGGTTTCGTACGATCCCTTCGCGACGCCCCGGAACCGATGTACATGATCGGCTGCGACTGCAACGAGTACAACCTCTTGCGTTCGGAAACGGATGAAAAGATCCTGATCCCCAAAGCAACGGATCCATCCTATATCCCTTTCCTTAAAAAGACCCTGAAGGAAAAAAACGTCGATTTTATCCACTGCCAACCGGATATCGAAGTGGGAATCGTATCGAAGCATCGCGATGAACTGGGCGTACGGACCTTCTTGCCGAACCAGAAAACGATCGATGTCCTCCGAAACAAGGCGGAGTCCTATCGATACTGGGAAAAAGCGGGATTGAAGGTTCCCAAGACCATTCTCGTCAATACCGTCGAAGATTTGAAGATGGCTTTCGAGCAATTCGGGCTCAAGATATGGCTGAGAGAAATCGAGGGAGCGGCGGGCAAGGGGTCCCTGGCTTCACCGACCTTTGATCTCGCGCGAGAATGGATCACGTTGCGCCAAGGATGGGGAAGATATACCGCCGCGGAAAAGCTGTCCCGAGAAACCGTCACTTGGATGTCCCTCTACAAGAATGGCGAGTTGATTGTTGCTCAAGGCCGGAAACGACTTTATTGGGAATTTGCCGACAGGACCCAGTCGGGGGTTACGGGGATCACGGGAACGGGAATGACCGTATCCGACCCGCGGCTGGATGAAACCGCCCAGAGAGCCGTCTTCGCGATTGATGGGAAGCCGAACGGCATCTTCAGTGTCGATCTGACGTATGATGCGGACGGGATCCCCAATCCCACGGAAATCAACATCGGGAAATTCTTCACCACCCATTATTTTTTTACAAAGGCGGGCCTGAACATGCCGTACATTTATCTCAAACTGGCCTTTGGAGAACCCCTCCCGGAAATACCAAGAATTCTGAACCCCCTTCCGGAAGGACTGCTTTGGATTCGAGGTATGGACAAAGAACCGCTGCTAACCACAATCGATGAAATCGAGAATGCAAAAAGAGCATTCAAAGAAACCCTCGGCTCGCTGAAAAACGATGGATAAGGCCAAGGTTTTGATCATAGGAAGCAGCGGCTTCTTAGGCCAAAGGCTCTGCGAAACCCTGGCCGGGGATGGTCACGACCTTGTCAGGGTCGGCCGAAGGCCGCCTTCGTCCCGTTTAATATCCGGTCCGTATTTCCAAATCGATGTCACGCAACGTGAAGGCTTGGAAACGCTTCTCGACCGGATCCCGGAGGTTCAACTTGTGATCTACCTGGCGGCGGCCACCCCTTATTCCCCGGAAACCCGCGATGATCTTACTTCCTTGCTAAAAACCAACATCATCGGGCCCTGTTACCTGTTAGAATGGCTCGATCGGGCGGGGCAGCACCTCGAGGGAATTTGTTTTGCCAGTTCGGTCGATGTTTATGGACCCGTAACGAAATCGCCCGTTGACGAACATTGTCTTACGCGGCCCGTGACGAATTACGGAATAACCAAATTGGCGGGCGAACTGCTTTTTTCAGACTATTGCGCAAAACGGGATATGCCCATGGCCGTCTTGCGGTTTACTCAGATTTACGGCCCGGCCGACAACAGCCCGAAACTTGTGACCGCCATGATGCGGGACGTCGCCGACGGCAAGCGCCCCACGATTTACGGGGACGGCTCGGACCTGAGAGATCTGCTTTTTATAGACGACGCCGTCGCATCGATAAAACGGTTCGTGGAAACCCGACAGAGCGGCACCTTTAACGTCGCCACGGGACAATCTTTCAGCGTTCTTCAAATCGCATCCCAAATCATGAAACAATTCGCAATCGATGAACCGCCCCGTTTTCTCGCAAGACAAAAGGACAAAGTCGACTTCGTGTTTGATACGAGCCGGCTGAATAACGATTTTGGGTTTAGAACAACGTTCGATCTTGAAAAAGGGCTGCAGAAAACCGCCCAATGGTTGAAGCATGAGCATGGAGTCTGATCTCGACAGGATCTATTTGGACTACACCGAGGAAACCGGATTTGAAAGGGTGCTGATCGATTACAAGTTTCAAGAGATCGCGAAGCACGTTCAGGGCCGGCGCGCGCTCGACCTCGGCTGCGGAATCGGTTTGCTGACGGAAAGACTCGGGGAAGTCTTTCATGACGTCATCGGCGTGGACGGTTCGCAGAAGAAAATTCACGCCGCCATGACGAAAAACCCTTCAAAGAACGTCAAATACGTATGTTCCTTGTTTGATGATTTTATTCCGCAGGGACATTTTGACACCATCACCGCCGCCAACGTGCTCGAGCATGTCGACGATCCGAAACAGTTTCTAGGAACGGTGGCGGGATGGCTCGCGGACGAGGGCGTATTGATCGTCACCGTGCCCAACGCAACGGGATTCCACAAAAAACTGGGAATGAAAATGGGCCTCGTGAACGATCTCTACGCGTTGACGGCGGAAGACCTGAAGAAGGGACACAGGAGAATTTACGACACGGAACGTTTGAGAGAGGAGTTCAGGGAGACCCCGTTAAAATTGAAATCGATCGACGGGATCTTTTTCAAACCCCTCTCCCATAAGCAGATGGAACGGGTCGACAGCGGGCTCTATCCTCTCCTGTACGGCATCGGAAGGAGCAGGCCTCATGACTGCTCGAGCCTCATCGCCGTCGCGGAGAAATAAATGGTGATCGCCATCGATCTGGACGGAACGCTTTTGGATGTCAAACATAAATATCACGCCGTTTATAGTTGTATCGTGAAGGAACACGGGGCGGTTCCTCTCGACTTGGACGTTTTTTGGGGAATGAAGAGAAATGGCGTCCCAAACAAAAAGATGCTGTCCGAAAGCCGCTGTTCCCTGGATTGGAACATCTATAGAGAGCGATTTGCGGAGCGCATCGAAGCCCCCGTGTATTTAAACCTGGATCGTTTGATGACGGGGACGGATGAATTTCTGGAGTGGATCGCCCATCCGGCCGAACCGGTGCTGGTTACGCTTCGAAAGAATGCCAAAACCCTTTCGGAACAACTAGAGCGGCTCCGTATAAACCGCTATTTCAAGAAAATAATCTGCGATACGACGGAGGGCATTGAACCGGCATGGCGGAAGAAGGAGTACCTATTCAAGACGAACCTGGAAGGCCAAAACGGAATCGTGATCGGAGACAGCGAGGCGGACATCAAAGCCGGAAGAAGCGTCGGCTTTGAAACCATGGCCCTCTCATCCGGCATACGGGCCGAGGAGATGCTCGCTCCGTACCATCCCGACCATCTATTTCCAGATATAAGGTCTTTGCTGTCCCATTTCATGAACAAGGGAGTGATGAAATGAGGATTCCCTTGGCCGATTTAAAGACCCAGTATTTCAGCATTAAGCCGGAGATCGATGCGGCCATCCAGTCGGTTATTTCGGATTCCGCCTTCATTCTCGGAAAGCATGTCAACCTGTTTGAAGAGGCGTTCGCGCGTTTTTGCGATGCAAGGTATTGCGTCGGAGTTGGAAACGGAACGGATGCGCTCATGCTGGCCCTCCTGGCCTGCGGGATCGGCCCGGGCGATGAAGTTATTACGGTTTCCCACACGTTCATTGCCACGGCGGAGGCCGTTACCCGGACAGGGGCGAAGGTCGTATTCGTGGATATCGACGACAATTACTGTATGGACTCCGCCCTGATCGAAAAGGCGATCACGGATCGCACGAAGGCCATCATTCCCGTCCATCTCTACGGCCGCCCGGCCGACTTGGATCCGATCTTGGAAATCGCGCGTCGGCGCAACCTCAAGGTGATTGAGGACGCGGCGCAGGCCCATGGCGCCACGTACAAAGGCCGAAAAGCGGGCGCGTTGGGCGACGCGGGGTGCTTCAGCTTCTACCCCGGGAAGAACCTCGGAGCCTACGGAGATGCGGGCGCCGTGGTTACAAACAACCGGGAGATTTACCGGAAGATTGCGGAACTCCGGGATCATGGAAGATCCGAAAAATATATCCACGCCGTGGAAGGCTACAATTCCAGGCTTGACGGACTTCAGGCCGCGATTTTAAATGTTAAGTTAAGGCATCTTGAACGATGGACGGAAGCCAGGCGCGGCGCGGCCCGAGCATACACTCTTGGTTTATCGACGATTAAGAATGTTTCCATTCCATCGGAACGCGAGAATACCTCTCATGTGTATCATCTCTATGTGATCCGGACCGGCTTGAGGGACAAGCTGCAGACGCACCTTAAGGACAACGGGATCCAGACCGGCATCCATTATCCCGTCCCCTTGCACGAGCAGCCGGCCTATCGTTCTCTCGATTATCGCCCCGACTCGCTTCCCATGACACATGACGCGGCGAGAGAAATCCTCTCTCTGCCGATATCCGCGGAGATAACGGAAGATCAAATCGAATACGTCTGCGGCAAGATCAGGGATTTCTACAATAACAAGCCGGAATGAAAGTATTAATCCTTACAAAATGCAAACGGCCCTTTTTACGAGGAACGATCGGAGGCGTCGAGGATTATATACAAAATGACCACGCGTTCGAGGGATGGTGGAGCGGTTTTAGGAATCACGGCCTCCAAACGCTTCTGGATGGACGGAGCCGCTTTTTTATTCCCCTGTCCGTAGCTTATCGGTTCCCAAAGCTGTATTTCTGGCTTTCCGGTCTCTTGTTCGTGACGGGACTTTCTCTCGTGGACCGGTATTGCCTGTCTCGATCGATTGAAAACAGGGTCTCGAACGAGAACATCGATCTCATTTTCACGGAGATCAACGATTTTCTTTCCATGGCATCGATTGATCGCATGAAAAAGAAAGGGGTCGTCGTCACAGAATGGTTCGGCGTTTTTCCGGACATGGTTCCGAAGAGAATCCTCCGGACCTTGGACCATTATTCCCACATTTGGTGTCCCGGAGATATCGTCGATGAATTCCGGAAACGCGGGGTAGAAAATCCGAATATCCATTACATCGAAACGTCATTCAACGAAAAATTCTTCCACCATGAATTTGAAAAGAAGTACGCTTACGACGTCTGTTTTGTCGGCGGAATCGGCAAGCCGCATTCGGGGCGCATCCCGATTCTTGAGAAGGTTGCGGAACGGTTCGAACGCTTCGCGTTTTACGGGTACGGCATCGAACAGGCCGGACGAAGTTCGGCATTGAGGAAACGATTCAAGGGCTGGGCCGATCATCACACGATGAGAAAGCTCTTCTCCAGCAGCAAGATCGCGCTGAATCTCACCCTGGATGGGTACGACAGAGTGAAAAAGGGGGTCAACGCCAGATGCTTTGAGATTCCCGCCTGCGGAGGAGCCCTACAGCTGTCCGCGTTTCACAGGAACATGAAAGACTATTTCAATGACGACGAAATCGCCTATTTTCATGATCCCGACGACCTTATTTCAAAAATTAACTATTATCTGAGCCGTGAGGGGGAACGTGTTGCGGTTGTCGAGAAGGCGCTCCAAAAAGCGAAGACGTACTCCTATTCCAACAAGGTTCCCGCGCTGATGAACATTATACAAAACGGCGGCAAACATCGCTCCGTGGCGTGATCCGATCGTCTCGGATCGCTGGGAAGGGTTTCGACTTTCATATGGACGCTTCGGATCTCGTTTTTATACTCAACAAACTGCTGGGGCATAAGCTTGTGCGCCCCTTGCTTGAGAACCGCTGGAGAACATCGCTTCGCGGAGAACTTCGAATCGGGGAACACACCGTACTGAACGGCGCAAAGCTCCTCGTCCGCGTACCGGTCAAGTGCTCATTGTTTGTGGGCCAATTCAGTCATCTTTCCTGCTCGCTGATCTTTGAAAAGGACGATGCCCGCATCCATATCGGATCACGAACCCACGTGGGCGGGGGCACGATTATCGACGCCGCCACATCGATCCAAATCGGCGATGATGTTTTGGTCGGGTTCAATGTGTTGATCGCCGACCACGACTCACATTCATTGAAATTCGAAGAGCGAAAAAATGATGTCCGGGATTGGATTCGCGGAATGAAAGACTGGACCCATGTCAAACGATCCCCGGTCCGCATTGAGGATAAGGCTTGGGTGGGCGCTCACTCGATCATATTAAAAGGCGTGGCCGTGGGAGAAGGGGCCGTTGTGGGGGCGGGGAGTGTCGTAACGAATGATGTTCCACCCTACACGATCGTTGCAGGAAACCCCGCCAAGAAGATAGGAGAAGTCCCCGTTGAAGACCGCTAACACCATGACCTGGGAGGAGGCGGTTCTATGGCTGAAACAACAGCCGGATCAAGTCGACCTTGTTCGGGCCTGTTTTTACGATGATCCCTTGCTGGAAGCGGCGGAGCGTTATTATCACTGTTCCGAATGGAAGGCGGTTCGGGAAGTCCTTCCACGCCCGCCCGGCAAGGCCCTGGACCTCGGAGCGGGCAGAGGGATATCTTCCTATGCGCTGACGAAAGAAGGCTGGATCACCACGGCGCTTGAACCCGACCCCAGCCCGACCGTGGGAACCGAAGCGATCCGGGCCCTGTTCCAAGAAGCGGGGCTCATGATCGAGATCAAAGAAGATAGGGGGGAGAAACTTCCCTGGGGTGATCACACGTTTGATCTCGTCCTCGGCCGGCAGGTGTTGCATCATGCCGCCGACCTTCAAAGGCTCTGTCGCGAAGTCGCCCGCGTGCTTAAGCCCGGCGGGATCTTTATCGCAACGAGGGAGCATGTCATCTCAAAGCGCGCGGATCTGGAAGACTTCCTGAAGGCCCATCCGCTTCATCGGTTGTACGGCGGCGAGAACGCTTATCTGCTCAAGGAATATCTTGGCTCAATCACAACGGCGGGCCTTGAAATTCAGAAAACCCTGAACCCGTTTCAATCCAATATCAATCTTTTTCCAGAAACACTGGACGACTTCAAAAAACGCCTCGCGAAAAAAATTAAATTCCCTTGGCCACACCTCATTCCCCGAACCCTGCTGACTCTTCTGGGTTCACAGTTTCGCCTGCCGGGCCGGCTTTATACCTTCGTTGCGAGGAAGCGCGATGCCGAATAAACTCGTCTGGGTCACAGGCGCTCACGGTTTCCTCGGACGCCATGTGGCCCGAGAATATGCCAAACGGCGGTGGACCGTCGTCGGTATCGGACACGGCGATTGGGCCCCGGCCCTTTGGAAAAGTTGGGGCATCGAAGAATGGCATCATCGGACGGTAAACCTCGACTCTCTGGCCGCCTGCGACGGAAATCCGGATCTCATCGTCCATTGCGCGGGAAGCAGTTCCGTCGGCTTTTCATTCAATTCGCCATTCGAGGACTTCCAAAAAACCGTGGCCAGCACGATGGATCTCCTGGAATTCGTACGGCTCAGATCGATCCGCGCAAAAATCGTTTATCCGTCAAGCACCGCCGTCTATGGATCGGTTCCCAAGGGAAAGATTTCAGAGGACACCGCTTTGAACCCAATCTCGCCCTACGGAACGCATAAAATGATCGCGGAACATCTTTTAAAATCCTACAGTTCTCATTTTGGAATCAACGGTTCCATTATCCGTTTTTTCTCCATCTACGGGAACGGGCTCACAAAGCAGCTCTTATGGGACCTCTGTTCCAGGCTTTCGGAAGCCCCGGAACAAATTGCTTTGTACGGCACGGGGAACGAAATTCGAGACCTGCTGCATATCGACGATGCCGTCCGCTTGATTCTGGCCGCTTCGGAGACCGTTTCCGCCGGCTGTCCTTCCTTCAATGGCGGATCCGGAACGGGCATTACCGTGAGAGAGATTGCCGAAGAGGTCCGCAACGCTTTTCATAGCACGTGCGCCGTCCAGTTCAACGGAATCGCCAGAAAAGGAGATCCGAGGTACTACCAAGCCGACACGAAACGGGCTGAATCCCTCGGATGGAAGCCGCAGCATCCTTGGCGAGAAGGCGTGAAAGAATACGTCGCGTGGTTTAAGGAGACGCACAATCTGAAATGAGGGTCGCATTTACGCTCATCGGGTTTGAAGGCTGGACGGGCGGAAGCCAATATCAGAGGCACCTTTTTTCGACAATGGCCTCCGCGCGCCGAAACCTCCTTCAACCGATCCTGTTCGTTGGACAGAAGGTTTCACAAGGAGAAATTGATCCCTTTCGCTCCTACGTTTCCGAGATTGTGGTGGACCCGTGCTTTGACAAATGGACCCCCAGCTGGGCGGCGCGGCAACTTTTAACGATGGTCGCTCAAAGGGATTCTCGGACTGAAAAGGTGTTTAGGAAGCATCGCGTGGACGTGGTGTTCTTTTCCGGATTTTTCGGAGCCCGATTCTCCGTCCCCGTAGTGAATTGGATCGCCGATTTTCAACACGCGCGAATGCCGAAAATGTTCTCCGCCAGGGAACGGCTGATGCGAAACTTCGTCTTTCGGATGCTGGCCCAATCCGCAAAACGGCTGATCCTGAACAGCGAATCCGTGAAAAGGGATTTCGAGGCGTTTCTCCCCGCCTACGTCGACCGCGTGGATGTACTGAGGTTTTGCGCTCAGATCCCCTTGGAGATCTACGAAGCAACTCCGTATAAGGAATTGCATCCATACGACATCCCGGAAAAATTTTTTCATCTACCGAACCAGTTCTGGAAGCACAAAAACCATTACGCGGTCATCCGGGCCTTGGAAACATTAAAGGACCGCGGCCGGAAGGTCTGTGTCGTGTGCACGGGAAAGGAACAGGATTACCGGCATCCCGATCATTTTGATTTTATCAAAAAGGAAATCTCGAAACGGGGGGTCGCGGATCAGATTTTTTTGAAGGGTCTGGTTCCGGTGCGGCATCTTTACCTGTTCATGCGTCAATCCATATCGGTTTTAAACCCGTCGCTGTTCGAGGGTTGGAGTACCTCGGTGGAGGAAGCCAGATCGCTCGGGAAACCGACCCTGCTTTCGGCGATCCCCGCGCACCGCGAGCAGAATCCGCCGGGAGGAATCTATTTTGATCCCCGGGACCCCGAAGACCTCGCGGACAAGATGTGGTCTATTTGGACGGATCGCGATGCGGGGCCCGATGTCGAAACCGAAAGAAAAGCGATTGTCGAGATGGAAAAAAGGGCGGCGGCATTCGCAGAGGGATTCGCAAATATCCTGAGAAAAGCCCTGGCCTAAGAAGACAAAAATGGGAGCTGGTATCCGACATCGACGGCCCGTCGGATTTCGAACAACCCTGTGCCCCGAATTTCCATGACCGGCGTTTTGATGATCAAAAGGTTCTTTCATGAACATACTCGCCTTTGAGCCCTTTGCCCAACGGGAAGGCCATTTTGCCTGTTATACGACCCGGGCCTGCCAGGCCTTGGCCTCATCCGGTCATCGAATCACGCTGGTCACGACCGAGATGGATCCCCGGCCTTATCTTTCGGCCGCACCGCAATTTAGGGTCATGAACACGGGGCCGAGCCGGTTGTTGGCTTTCCGGAAACGGGGGGCTGTGCTGGAAGGGCTCCTTCGAGGAGCCTCAATGATCTGGGACAATATCAGAGTATTATTTCGCCTCCTCGGGATGGTTCACAAGGAGCGGTATGACGCGATCCAATTCTTCGATTATGATCCCGTCACGACATATGGTATGCTGTGGACGGCCCTGCGGCTCTTGCAAATCCGAATGCCGCCGCTCTATTTTGTGGTGATTGCGGCGAATTATACGGCGGAAGACTATACAAATTCTTTTTATCGCTTGTACGGCAAACTTCATCACCGCATGAACAGAATTCTTCTTGCACGTTACGCAAGAGCGATCATGGCGGACGGCCTCTGGCGGCCCGGTGAACTGGAGGCTCAGTTGGGTCTGGAGACCGGGATCCCCCCGCTCTACCCGATTCCTCACGGGATCATGGTGGCCGAAAAACCTTATCCAAAAGAGGAAGCGCGTCGTGCGCTGGGGCTGCGCGACGACGGGATTGTGTTGTTGTATTTCGGCATCCTGAGAAAAGATAAAGGCGTGGAGTTGCTGATCGAGGCGATGGGTCGGGTCAAGGGCCCATGCAAACTCCTTCTCGCTGGCATGCCTTTCGATATCACCGAAGAGGCCGTCCGGGCCCTGATCCGCTCCCGCGGTTGCGAAGACAAGATCGTTGCGCATCTCGACTATATTCCCCAGAACCGGATTGCCTATTACTATTCCGCTGCGGATGCGGTGATCTATCCGTACAAGTCGCATTACAAGGGGACGGTTGGGACCTTGAATACCGCTTTGGCCTTCGGAAAGCCGGTGATCGGCACGGAACTCCGTTCGATGACGCCTTACTTTGAAGCCTCCACGATTGGAATTTTGGTCAAGCCGGACCATGTCGAATCGCTTCGCGAGGGGATCGAGCGGTTCATGTCATTATCCCGGTCTGAGATGGAGGCCATGACGCGCAACGGTCGGAAGATGGCGGAAGCCGATTCCTGGGCGTCTTTGGCCGAGCGGTTCTCGGAGGTTTATCAACGGCACCTGAGATGATTGGACCCGTCTTGAGAATTTGCCATGGACTCGCGGAAGACCGATGGATATCAAGGAACTTAAGAAGCACTGGGATGACTTGAGTAAAACGGATCCGCTTTGGGCCATCCTGACCGAGCCCGATAAAAAAGGTAATCGGTGGTCGCCGGATGAATTTTTCGAGACGGGCCGAAAAGAGATCGATGCCCTCATGAATCATGTCGGATCGCTTGGCATCCGGCTTCCGCGGAACAAGGCTCTGGACTTCGGTTGCGGTGTCGGAAGGCTGACCCAGCCGCTGGCCGAATATTTCAACGAAGTTTGGGGAGTCGATATCGCCGCGCCGATGATCGACCGGGCCCGAGAATATAACACGCACGGCGTTCGTTGCCGTTATATCCTTAACGACACGGTCGATTTGAAGCGTTTCCCGAATAATGAATTTGATTTGATTTACACCAACATCACGTTGCAACACATCGGGCCCGATTATACGAAAAATTATCTAAGCGAGTTTTTGAGGGTGCTGTCGCCGCAAGGGTTGCTCATCTTTCAGCTGCCGAGTCATCCGGCGACGACGTTAAAAGGGCTGATCATCCGCATGATACCGGCCTCCATTTTGGATACGCTCCGAGCCGGAGGATTGAAAGCGCTGATGCTCCACTCGATAAGTATAAATCAACCCCGATTGCAGATGCACGGCATCAGAATGGATGAAGTCGTCCGTTTTCTTAAGGAGCATGGAGCCAACGTTGTAGATATTCAATCCAATCAAAACTCGGGAAAAGGATGGGTCAGCTATCAATACAGTGCAATAAAAATGCGACCGGACCTTTTACAAAGCGATTCACCCCGATGATCCTCCAGCGGAACGTCCTTAAAACGATCGATCGTTTGGCCGGAGGCGCGCTGGTCCGGCTGCTCGGTCTCGTGACGGGCAGGCCGGTCGGGGAACCTTTCTCGACGATCCGGACGATCCTTGTGATCCGTCCCGGCGGAATGGGAGATGCGATCCTGTTGATCCCCATGCTCCGCGCGCTCAAGGCCCGATTTCCTTCCGCGACCATCCATGTCCTGGCCGAACGGCGGAACGCCGAAATCTTTGGTCTGACAACGAACCTTGTTTCGGAAGTGCTCTGTTACGACCGCATCGGGAATTTTTTGCGCGCGTTGGGCCGCCGATACGACGCGGTGATCGACACCGAACAATGGCACCGTCTCTCCGCCGTGACGGCGCGGCTGGTTCGCGCCGGAAGACGCGTCGGCTTTGCGACAAACGAACGGCGAAGGTTGTTCAGTGTTCCGGTCCCGTACGACCAAAACCGTTATGAAGCGGAGAATTTTCTGAATCTGATGGCGGCCCTCACCGGAGAGCCCGCTCGTTTTGATCCGGAGCAGCCGTTTCTGACGGTCGGAACCGCGTCCATGGATCATCCGCCCGGCGAGCAACGCGAGCGAGCCCCTAAAAGCGTGTTGCTCGCACCGGGAGCAAGCTATCCCGAAAAACGGTGGGGGTTGGAAAAATTCCGACAACTGGCGGAATGGCTCGTCAATAACGGCTATTCAGTCGGGTTGATCGGGGGACCCGCGGATGTTCAGACGACCGCGCCGATCGCCGACGCCTTGCCGGTCCGGAATTTTTCCGGACGGACCACCCTGCCTGAAACGGCGCGGCTCGTCGCAGTCGCGGGATTGGTGATCGGCGGCGACAGCGTGGCGCTGCACCTGGCCGCGGCTTTCGGCGCACCGTCCATTGCCTTGTTCGGCCCGACACCACCGTCTCAGTGGGCGCCTCGCGGTAAACGTCATCGTACGCTCCATCATCCGCCGCCGTGCAGTCCCTGTTCCCGGTTCGGTCATATCCCTCCCTGCCCTTACAACGTGGATTGCTTGAATCGGATTACGGTCGAGGAGGTTTGCGCGGCGGTCCGCGAAATTATGCCCCCCCACGTTCTGAAGCCTCCGGGTCATTAAAGAACCTTTGTGGGAAAAATGTCCTGGAAAAAATTCCATCGATGGTCTTGGCTGGTCCCCGTTCTGCTGGCTCTGGCGTTCAACTTTAACGTCCTTCAGAACGGGTTCGGCTGGGACGATGAATCGATCATACCGCATCTAAAGTCGCCCGACCGTTGGACCGATTTATTTTTACCGGCCCAACCTCCGCCCCATTCCCCGATATCGGCCTATCTGCATTTTCGTCCGTTGACTGCAGTTTCATATTATTTGGACCATTGGCTTTGGGGCGATCGGCCGTTTGGATTTCATCTCTCGGTCTGGCTGGCCCATGCCCTCAACACCGCCCTCCTTTTTTTCCTGGCCCGAAACCTGATCCGGGGTGTCGGACCCTTGCAA